>JAILIQ010000323.1 GCA_024695205.1 Lachnospiraceae bacterium | reverse complement strand
GTCATCATACGGCTCAGGATGATGTTCAGATTGCCGTTCCTGCATCTGATGGCATCAAGGAATTCCTTCTCCTTGACATCCTTTTTCATCACAAGATTGTAATCAAGTTCATAAAGGCTGCCCATATTGACTGTCTTAACTTTGTTGAGCTCACACTTCGTTGTGTAGATATCAAAGATATCATCGAAAAGTCCCTCATAATCGAGGTTCTCGGGGATAGTGATCCTCAGGTGCTTGCCTGTGCCCTTCTCTCCAAGTCCGATGCTGACCATGACCAGTGTAACAACTGCCACAGCTACAAGAAGCACGGCTGCGATAGCCACATAACCCATTGACATTGCTGTTCCGGTCGCTGTTGCCAAAAAAATACTTGTGATCTCTCTCGAGTTGCCGGGCTGCGATCTGAACCTGATCAGCGAGAAAGCTCCCATTACTGCGATTCCGGCGCCGATATTGCCGTTTACAAGCATCAGGATCGTCTGTATGACTATCGGAAGAACTACCAGAGTCAACAGCATACTCTTTGAATACTCGTTCTTATAACTGTGAATAAATGCTATGATCAAACCAAATACAAGTGAAATACCCGAACAGATAAGAAATTCGGTTGCGGTCACTCCCGCTGCCGATGCAATAATGCTGTCAAACATAATGATTACCTCTCTTTCAACTAAAAATGATATTCACCACAGGAAAACATAGTCTCCTGTGAAAGCTGTCAAAATGATATTCACCGCAGGTGAATGTTGTCTTCCATAAAACTGTCTTCTTAGGATCACACGCCTGCCTTATGCTTTGCCTGCGCCTTCTTCGATCTGACCGAATCGAGTACGACCACATCGTTGGCCGTGTCCAGATACTTTTTATGATTGTTTACCGCACTCATATAAAGCTCCGGATGTGTTTTATAGAATTCCCCGTATTTAGAAATGCTGACCGGGAAAATACTCATATCCGACAATATCCTCGACATCCAGAAGGGCATCGCTCCGGGGATCTTTATCTCCATCAGCGTTACGTCTTCGGGAATGACACGCTCTCCGACAGACCCGTCGGTGAGTTTCAGCTGCTTATATCTGGCCCGGATATTTCTGTCCAGTGTCAATCTGAATTCCGGTTCCTGTATGCCTGCGTAAGCTCTTCTGTCGTAAGCCAGGTAAACCGCGGGCTGTACATCATTTGTCTTCAGGAACCAGTCAAGTTCTCTGAGTATCTGTGAATCCTTCTTGGGATGGATCCCTCTGTAAAGATAATCCTCCGCTTCCGAAAGACTCATCTCGGCTCTTCGTTTGTAAACGATTCCGTCAAATTTCTTTTTGATTTCAACAAACGCTCTGTGATCCCCGTCCTTGGGAACTCCGTAAGTCCGAAGCCTCAGTTTTTCCTTGTAGATCGGCTTTTCTATAGAATTCCTGATCAGATCAAAATCAGGGGAGTCAAAATATATGTTGCAGATCGTACATTCACCGTATTTATCCAATTCCATCCTGCCGGAAATCTTCTTTAGGAACTCAGCTTCCTGATCTCTCGTCAGCAGGTATTTTTTCTCGTATCGCTTAAATACTGTCTGAGCTGCCATCGTATCACCACTCTTCCGTTCTCTTCGCAAACTAACGAATGCATTCAGTTCATATTCCGAAATAGTCCATCATGTATTGTATTGCCTCGCGGCTGTTATGTAAAGTAATATAGCAGGCTTTTGTGAGCAAATATTGTGAAAAAGGTGAACTATCTGTGAAAACACTGTCAGCTGTAAAATCCCTCCAAAAGCTTAAAAACCCTGCATTTATGCCCTCCCGGCACTCAGCCGATCGAATGTGGGCAGGCTTGCGTCAAGGGCATTCGCCTTTTGCACAAATCAAAAAAGACACTACCCGAAGGTAATGCCTCTTTCTGTTTTTTCAAAACCGGCTATTTACTTTTAAACAAAGTCACAGCTCTGATCCTTATTTACCGGAGATCAGTTCTCCTTACGGCTCTTGCGAGTCATAGCGGCACCGCCGCCGATGAGCATAGCACCGAATGCATAGAATAC
>JAILIQ010000321.1 GCA_024695205.1 Lachnospiraceae bacterium | reverse complement strand
CATTGTTTTTGAATTGAATAGACATATTTGATTCAGGCTTTGGAGAAATACCCAAGAGGCTGAAGGGGCTCCCCTGGAAAGGGAGTAGGACGTTAATAGCGTCGCATGGGTTCAAATCCCATTTTCTCCGCGAAAAAAATGAGTCCCCGCGGGACTCACATGGAAAAGACTTGTCGCAAGCTTGCTTGCAGACAAGTCTTTTTTATGTGAGTAGAGCGGGGCGAATGCCCCGCGATCGTTAGCCGTGCAAGCACGGCCTGAAGCTTTAGCTCGCGAGATCCCGCGGGGACGTAGTTTGCGAATGCCCCTGGCACAAGCCTGCTTGATCGTGTTCACATCGCATGATCTGTATCCATATCGACTTTAGGGATCCCCGTGATAATTTATCAATTACATTCTCCCGTGGAAAAGGAATGGCGTAATGTCATTATTTATTGAAAAAACAGGTGCTTTTGTGGTATCATAGGGTCAGAAAGACAGGACGGCGGGCGTAATGTCCGAAGTCTTACGGAAACTATCGGAAACAGCGCCAGTTGTATGATACATGGATGAGAAGATATGAATAAGAATGAATATAATTTTGATAAATCCGACATGGATTATCTGACCGGTCTGCCCGGTAGAAGCGGTATCTATCATTATTATTCGGAACTGAACGATGATGATGTGCTTCATGCGATGTTCGTTGATATCGATAATTTCAAACGCATCAACGATACATACGGCCACAGTATGGGTGACAGGCTCTTAGTCTCTGTAAGCCGCCATATCATGCAGTTTTCGCTGGGATACGTATTCCGCATAGGCGGAGATGAATTTGTTATACTTATTGACGGTAATGAAGTCAGCTCGAAAGAGGAAGTCGAGCAGATGGCCGTATCCATAATAGAGGGTATGGAAAATATCGATTTCCGCAAGGATATCCTTTCGCTGATATCGCTCAGCATCGGAATCGTATTTGAGCAGCGTGCCTGCCAGAATCTTGATGACATACTTAACCGCTGCGATGCCGCGATGTATCAGTCCAAATACAACGGAAAGAACCGTTATACGATATACAATTCCGATGATAAGAGCTTTGAGATCAGCCGCAACATCGAAAATGAGATGGAGAAGGCGCTTGAAAACGGTGAATTCCGGCTTTATCTCCAGCCTAAGGTCAATATGATCACGAGTGAGATATCCGGGGCCGAAGGGCTTTCGAGGTGGATACATCCACGCGACGGCTTAAGAATGCCGGCAGTTTATATCCAGCTGTTCGAGAAGAACGGTTTCATTTCCAGTCTGGATATGTTTATATTTGAAGAGGTCTGCCGGACGAAGGCTGCATGGAAGGGCAGGACTTATGAAAATCTGCCTGTTTCGGTCAATATGTCGCGTCTGCATCTGTATGACCGCCGGTTTCCGGAAAGATTATGCGCGATAGCGGATAAATACGATATCCCTCATAATGAACTTGAAATCGAGATCACCGAGAGCGTTTTTATCAAAGATACCGCAGAACTGATCGCCATGACAACGAAACTGCAGGACTGCGGATTCCTCGTTTCCATTGATGATTTCGGATCGGGCTTTTCCGCTCTCAACCTGCTTAAGGACCTTCCTGTCGACACCGTTAAGCTGGATAAGGGATTTCTGCATAACAGTTCAAATACTTCCCGCGGTCGTCAGGTAATACGCAGTGTTATCGCGATGTGCCGTGATCTGAAGATACAGGTCGTGACCGAAGGGATCGAAACCGCGGAACAGGTCGATTTTATCACCAAATGCAGCTGCCAGACCGCACAGGGCTTTTATTATTCGCAGCCGGTCCCTGTCGGCGAATTCGAAGTATTTGCCGAGAAGCATAAGGAAAATATCCGAAGGTGTTACCTTTTCAGACTGGATCCTTCAAGCTGTGTTCCGGTACAGAACGTAAATGACGGCAAGGGAGCAAGTACCTTCAGCCCGGGACTCGGCACATATGTTTCAACGGTGGCGGAAAAAGCGTTTCTTTCCGAGGACGGAAGCTTAAAGGCGGTTTATGTGGGCGGTATCCCCTCATTTACACAGGGAATATTCAGTGACAGGGAAGCTATCATGTTCCCGGGAGGGGATGTTGAGCAGAATGTTATAGAGGTTTCGCCAAATGCGATAGTCAATGACAGCTATACGATCTCTTTCTGGTGCAAGCCCGCGGAGCTTCATAACTGGTCTTCGATCTTCTATATGAAATTTGAGACCGGATTCTCCAGCTTTTCTCCCATCGCATGGGAAGGAGAGGCTGATTTCAGGATCAGGGATTCCCGCGAAGTTAACGGCTGGTACGATTCAAGCGTCTGTGTTCTCAGCGAGGATCTGTGGTGGCATGTTGTTATTTCCTACAATGCCCAGACTGAGATGGCGGTTGCCTTTATCAACGGAGAACCTATAACCCGCAACGGAAATGTTCCGGCCAACCGTTTCGTAAAGAGGATCATGCTGGGCGGCGACGTATTCCAGCGTTCATATATCGGTGCCCTTTGCGAAGTGCTGTTCTATAATGAGGCCAAAGACTATGATTTTGTGAAGGAACTGCATCTGGATTACATTAACGATCCGAAATATATCGGCGGAAAGCTTAAACAGCTTATATGATGGGATCCGAAACCAGCCACACATGGGCTGTCTTCGGTAAAATTCATCAAAAAGCGAGCAGAGCTCATGTTTTTTGAGGTAATTTCACCGAATCACGCCCGATGAATCAGGATGGAAAGGGTTTCGGAGAGTCTGTCGGCCGAAGATCTTCAGAGTGGCTCTTCCGGTACCGCAGAAGCACGGAAATCTTGACAATAAAGCATGTAGTTGGTATAGTTTTAGTATATTTCTACTATATAAATACGGAGGAGGGATAAAAATGGGTTTATTGGATCAGATCAAAGGCAAAGTTGCATCGGCTCTTAAATCAGAGATAAGAGAAGGCCTCGGAGATGCTGCAAGCAATCTGGGAAGTGCGGCTGTTGATGCGGTCAAGAAGATTGGAAAGGGTATCAATTCGAGCAAATCGTTCAAGTTTGATGCTATCCCCGCCAATGTTACCGAGCTTAAGGCATTAAAGGAAGCGTCCCTTGATTCGGCATTTAAGACTACCGCTCTTGCGATCCTTGCGCTTGCGCGCTACGAGGATGATCCCGAAGCAGTATTTGAGATGCTCGATTTCCTTAACGGACCCGATGAGACGACTAAATATGACAGGCAGTTCTTTGAGGAGCGTCTTAAGGACAAGCCTTACAAGATAAGATCGTTCTTTGACGGCGCGACACCGGAGAATGACTATCAGCCCAAGACTCCTTACAAGATCACCGTGATCGAGAATCCTTATTCCTTTGATGAAGAAAACTGGGCAACCCTGTATGTGAAGAGCGGCGGAGATGAGAATCCCAGACCTGTAAAGCTTCGCAAGAAGCCTTCGACAGGGCAGTGGTTCATCACGGATATGCAGTGCCTCGGAGACATTAAGATTCCGAAGTCCGAAGATCCGTGGGCATGATGCAGGCTGCTTTTGAACCGTCAAAGTTCTTTGGATAATTTCGCCGGATCAAGTCGGGGATATTATTTATGTGATCTATATATGGGACGTCTGTGAAAGACGTCCCATATATAATTGATTTTATTCATTAATGCATAAAAAGGGCGATCCAAAAGCAATTCAAAAGCAATCCAAAAGCAATGTAAAAATGGCTGAAAGCCTTGAAAACAGCGGGTTTGAAACGAGTTTTAAATATTTAGAAAACTGCTGTCGGACGAACGAATTGTCAGAATTGTATACACACTAAAAAATTTTTAAAAAAATCCAAAAAAAGGTGTTGACAAATAAAAAATCAGGTGCTATACTAGCGAAGCACGCTAAGGAAAGCGAGGAACAAAAACTCCTGAAAGTGCTGTAAAATAGCGTGTTGAACCTTGATAACTGAATAATGAAACAACCTTGAAATTTCCTAAAAAATTTCACATTCCGGATTGGAAAAACCAAGACGGAGTGGTCGAAGGTCCTGATACCGGCAGCGATGCTTAAGGGATGAAGGATCGGAGACAGAAC
>JAILIQ010000296.1 GCA_024695205.1 Lachnospiraceae bacterium | reverse complement strand
GCTTGGGCTGAATAAAAGGCTGGGTGAAGCCGGGCGCAAGGACAGCTCCGCTGCCTGATAGGATTTTTTCATACCTTAAAAAATCCGTATCCTTGCACCCATAGGCAAGAACAGCCTATGATGCCCATAAGCAAACGGCAGGCACAGACAAAAAGAAGGAAAAACAAAGAGGAGATCACAGAAGAAGGAAGCAAGGGGCAGGACATCAAGGGGAAATCAGATGGCTTTAACAAAAGAGGATCAAGAGGCATGAAGGGGAGACTGTAAGGTTCATTTTGACTGGTAGGGGCAAAAAGTGGCGCCAAATATCCTTGATGGATGCCTCCCAGAGGGCGCAGGGACGGGAGGAGAACATATCGGCGAGGGAGAGAACCCGAGAAGCACTATCACTTTGAGAGCTTGCAAGAGAAAGACAATCACAAAGGGCGGGGTCTTTGGGAGCCTGTTAAATTGGGGCTGTCTATAAAGGGATTTCTACTATAATTATAGTGGTCGGTATGATATACTTACAATAAGAGGAGCAGAAAAATGATACCCTTTACTATAGACGAAATCACAACCTGCCTTAAGGATACTCAAACGGGAGATACTATTGAGACAGAGATTGTCAGAATTAAGCGCAAGAGCTTCCTTTCAAAATTCAACGAGAGGACCGGATGGTATGTAAACTGGTCTAAGTTCCCATCAGGTGTAGAAATATATGCACTGGTGCTTAAGGGAACTATGGATATTCAAGGACTTATCGGCATTGAAGCTGACAAAAATGCACAAGCAGTACATATACACTGGGCATGTACCGCTCCTCATAATAACATATGGGAAAATGGAACAAAAAAGTATTCCGGTGTGGGAGGCCACCTTTTCGCAATAGCCGGAAATAAATCGATGGAATATGGTTTCGATGGCTTTGTCTACGCGGAGGCAATGGATGCCGAAATACTTGAACACTATCAAAAACAGTATGGTGCTGAGCTCTTCCCGTTTGGATTGACTCCTCACCCTTATCGTTTTATCATTAGCGAGATCAACATGAAAAAGATCACGGAGGAATACAGTTATGACGACTCAGACGAAGAAATCTGAATGCAGAAAAGCTGTTCGTGAATATGTAAAGCAATACAGTCCCTATGAGCTCGCTCCCCGGCTTGGCTACAACATCGCTGAAATGAGCCGCTATGCGGCTAAAAACAACCGCAAGGTTTCAGAATTAAGTGCAGATGAGGTTGCATTATTCGCTGTTGATCAACCAGCTTCTTTTTGAGTGATTTTGAGATCCTCAGCATTGTTCTCATGATCATAACGATCGTAGTCACTTTGCAGATTGCATTGATGAACACAAAAAAGTAACCGCTCCTGGCCAAAGGAATCGCGGTTATTCTTTTGCCTACCTGTCAATCGTCTTCAAACCGCGGAGAGCGGGAACGGATCGCGTCTGCTGCCTTCATGGTCAGGTCGCAAAGCGCGATCCTGTAATAGTATCTGACCAACATACGGCCCGCGGCGCTGTGCCTCAGACCCCCGTCAAATCTGCTTCTCAGATTGAAATCCTTTTTATGTTCTGAACCATGGGGAAAAAAATGTTCAACATATGCAAAGGCAAAGCCGTCCGCGTTGGCATCCCGGTGATCACGAAGCCAGTCATCCTTCGCGCGGTATGAAATCTTCTTGATGTCGCACATGGCGTGGTAAAGGGCATAAGCTCCGTGATAGACGATCCTGTCCATGTCGTAGCTCCTGCGGTTTGCGCAATCATAGGTCCTTATCCATATCTCTCCGCTGTTCTGATCATAATAAGAATAGGCGCACCCTTCCTCGGTTCGGATCTCTCCGTCAGTAAGAGTTATGCTGTCGGAATTATATGGAATTCCCAGGATCCCTGCCGCCGCATGCAGATGGCGGTCAATCAAGTCGCGGTCCGTCCTGCCTGCCGTTCCATCCAGACTATTAATGATATTCATGGCATCAGCCTCCCTTCAAGAACTTGTTCTTAAAACATTTCACTTGTCTGCCGGACTTCTCTGTCTTATCGAGCATTATTCCAACGTTAACGGGAAGGTTCCGGATAATATCGGGCGAAATCACGTACGTCCTGTCTGAAGTATTCGAACTCTCGCCGGTAGTCTCCAGATCACTGGATCTGGAGGTCTGCGTCACATGCGCTTCAGTACCAAAGATTCCGGCTGCGCTTTCGGCGGAAGAAGCATGCTGGCGGAAAACAATGAAGCGGTCTGCGGTATTGCAAAGGATGTCGAACCAGGACGGGTCCAATCCTATGATGTCCGCGCAACTCTGGGTCGCGAGGGTCATCACCGTCTCTGAAGATCTGCACTTCGCATAGATTGATCGAATTAACGGTATAGAAGAGACATAGCTTGAGAATTCATCATAGAATACATATATCCGTTTATGCATATCCATCGTTCCGGTGAGTCTTGCGGCGACAAGATTCCGGAGATCCATCGTGATGATCTGTACGAGGCGTCCGGAAAGCTTTGGGCGGCTCATTTCATCTGCAAGAATGAGCACAATTCCGCCCTTTTCATATGCTTTCCGGAGATTATTGTGCTCCCCGTCTCCGGAGAAAATCTCAGCCCCTTCGCCCTTAAGAAACATCCGCAGCTTTTCAGCATTGTCACGGACCTCCGGCCATACTGAAGCGGCAAACTGCTGTACCACACTGATCTCATCAGGGGGAGCGCCTGAAAGGGACAGCTGTTGGACGAGCTGGTCCGGTTCGAGCAAAGTAAGCACATTAAAGAGGGTCACGTCAATGCCGTATCGCTTCATGCATTCTATCTCTTCGATAAGATAGCGCTCCGTCATCGTCCTGTAATGCTCAGATCCGGCGGAAGCCTTAATCAGGGGGTCGCCTATCAAGGCCATTATCATATCTTTCATCGCATCAGTGGACTCTACCCCTTCAAGAAAATCGTAAACGATCCCGCCAAGCTTCCTGTTCGAGGTACCGTTGATCAGCGTAAGCGGGATATGATGCTTCTTCGCAATCAATTTAGCGCTATAATAGAGCGAATACCGTTCCGTGCTTCCTTTGCCGTCAATCACGTATATCACGGCTTCCTTATCCCTGAGGATAATCTCTTCAAGGCTCTTCCCTATGAATGCGCTCTTCCCGGCTCCCGAAACGCCAAAGATGATCTGAGATCTTTTGGGTACATGGTCAATCTTATGATACTGCAGTTTCCTTTTTTCCTGTCGCCTGTCTTCAGCCAGCATCATTCGTTCAGGTGTAAGTGATGTAAGGAATATACATATCTGCTCGATTATTATCGTTATCCCTGCAGCGGGCAGACTGCTTGTGAGCCAGCTGCGGAGAAGATCCGAAGGTATCGGATGCTGGCTGTTAACTATCATGTTCCAAACATATGTGATCACAGGCGGGAAAAGCGGCTGATCAGATAAGTATCCTATCAGGAAAATGACCGCCCCAATCATCCCGGAGAAAAGTTCTCCGATTCCGTGAGTACTGCCGCGAATCCGGTTGATCACGGCAGTAATGATGATCATGACCAAAGACACCGGGCATAGCATCACGCCAATAACGATAATTGCAATACAGCCAGTCAAGAGCATCACCTCCGCTCAAGAGCAAGGTTCCGCTGATAATCCGGCGTCAAAGGGATCCTGTTAAGAGGGATCGGCTCGACCATACTTCCCAGGCATGACCGGCGTGGAACTCCGGATTTAGCGCTGATCACCTTAGGGATATTTTCGATATACCGGTCTAAATCACTTCGAAATTTCCTGATATCGTAGACAAGCATGCGGTCAGGGCCAATTTCAGCCTGAAGCTTATGCAGAACCTTGCCAACATATGGATCATCGAAAACCCAATACTGAAGGCGGAAACGTTTCATGTTCTCTTTAATATTTGACATCACTACGACATTACTGGATTTCTGCGTGCGCTCGTACTCGATGGCTGCAAAGGATCCGTCCGGACGTCTGAAATAACCATCCGGAGCATGAATATTCTTGTCGGCGGATACATAGATGGGCTGACCGTCCGCGCGGTACTTCACTACGCTCATTTCTCTTGCGGCATTGAAATCTCTCTCAGTGATGATCTGCCCGAACGGTATCCAGCTGTGATAGGAGCCGTCCTTGAATTTCCGCCATAATGCAAACCATGTGCATACGTCCATAAATCCGAGATTGTGTTCATATCTGCTCAGTTTTGGATCGTGGATATTTCTGGGAGAAAGTCCAGCTTCCTTGATACCCTTCTTGGTAATATAATTAACCGCTTTCCTTCTTACGGTCTTTCTCTTGATCAATCCTGCCTGACAAAGCTGTAGACACCTGTTTCTGATGTAGCTCGGGTTTTCCCCGGTCATAATACTCAGCTGCTCTGCTGTCATGAATTCCGCCTTGTACAAACATCTCAGGATTTCAAAATCCAATTCTTTCAAAAGTACCGTTTTCTCTCTTATGCCATTATCCATTTTTCTTCACTCCCTTCTTTTTCTCATAGTCACTCCATTCCCAGTATTTCTTATTACACTAACTGTTACACTTACTATTAGTTTTTCTACCACACTATCAATCATAGTCGTTCTCTATATTTAATTTTTTTCTACTCCGGATCCTATTACACTATATTATTTCTTTAATCCCGCTACCCGTGCCAGTAACTATAACAGAATCTATTCTGTTTAGTTATGCATGGGGGAGTGTGGGCGGGTTTTGAGGGAAGCCGCCCACACTCTCCCAGCGCGGGTTTGCGGGATTCTCCCAATAATATAGTGTAATAGGATCCGGAGTAGCATTTACCGCCTAAAAAAGAAAAAAGATGCTACACGAAGTAATAATAATTCATGAGCATCAATCCCTTGGTAAACCACACTTTGTTTCAGTGCTATGCTACGTCTCATATTCGGTTTACATAACATTATTATAATGGAATGATTTTCCTTTGTCAATACATTTTTAAATAAATCCTGATTTATAAAAATAATTCCAGATTTCCGGATATGCAATCTGAAAAAAACTCCCCAGAGTGCCATTAAAGCATTCTGGGGAGTATGCGAAGACATGTCTTATTGTCGTCAAAGAAACAGGAGAATCGTTTGTTTTACTGTCATTTTCTGACGTAAAGGCTACTCTTTATCTTCATGCGGAAACCAGTCAAGTTTACAGAAATGATTATCAATCACTCGAAGGATATGCTGTCCAAATTTAAACTCATCTTCAAGATACTTTTTTGAGTTAATATAATCTTCGATACGTTCAATGAAGGATTCGGTTTCCGGCTCAAGCGAGGAAAGCGGGATATAATATCCCAACTCTAACAACATCATCGCCCAATTCGAATAACGATCCGTTTCTATATCATTTCTAATCCCATGAAGTCGGATTTCTGGGAAACCCTTGCTGTCGGCAATTTCAAGGTCTAATACTGCTGACAGGCTCTCGCAGAGATAATGAGCTTTCTTAATTAGAATCTCAGCCTTTGTCTGCTCGTCATACAAATCATTGCTGACTGCTGTTACGATATAATCAGCGGGGTGCATGACACAGACTGATGTGATATCAGTTAAGATTTCCTCGATATCGCACGCAAAAGCGTCATAATCAGGAACTACGTCCTTACCGGTGAACATGTACTCTTCATAATCATTTTCGATTTTGTATCCGCTCTTAATCAGAAATCTGTCAAACTCTTCTCTGTGATTTGCGGGAAAACCTTCATTATTTACTTTTACATAGAGTTGTCCGCTACCACTCTCGGTAAAGCTGCATATTGGAAACAGCTCCGACATCAGACGATCTTTTCCGATTATGCTGTTATTTCTCTTGCTTTTTAATTGTAAATGTTTTCTCATGGATTTTTCCTTTCTCCTGCCGGAGGCTGTCCGGCAGGGAGTCAACTGTTTTTGAGAATCTGCAGGCCTTCCACATCTCTTAGCCTTGCGTTTCCGGATTCTCATGACTGTTCGAGTGTAATAATACATTCTGGTCAGCTGACCTCTGTCTTGAAGGATTGATATAATAGATTACTACAAGACACAAGACAGCCGACCAGAGTTTTTTATGGAATTGTACAAAGACAACTTTAGATACGCTCGTATACATTTTTATATGATTTTTTAAACACAGTCATGCTTATCTTGGCCGGGTCAGTCCCTTTATAGGTAGAACTTCTCCAGTTATCGAGGCCATAATGATATATCATGAGCTCCGGATTGAGATTATCCTTCTTGTTTATTCTTTCATCTCCAGGATGAAAGGCCCATTTACCTGGGAAGAGAGCGCTTACATAGCTTTGTATTTTTTCCTTAATTTTTGTGCTTCCATTAGTATCAGGATGAACATGATTATAACGGCACCAACTATAATATAGGTCAATCACAAAGGTCTGAGGAACCTTCTCCCACGCGAAGTCCGGAAAGACATCTTTTACGAATTCCAGCACGGTATCATTGTGTTCCTTGTATTTTTCAAGGAGCTTTATACATGCATCCGGTTCGGGGAATTCATAGTAGTCAGGCATGTTCATTGTTTTCCAGACTACGTATTCCAGCACTTCAGGACGCTTTATATAATTCGCCTTTATATACTTGCGTTCGATGCCCTTGAAGGTCTTTTCAAACGGAATCATAAGGAGGCGTCTTAAGAACGACTCTGTATTATCTTTGATATTTGGGAGTGCATTCACGCATTCCACAATAAGTCCGCTGAATTTAAAGGTTATCGATGACTTATATTTCCGGTCGATACTGATTGAATCTCCAGTTGCTGCAGCTTTAAAGTTTGCCACGTCGTTAATCGTCGCATTTGTATCGTTCTCATCCGAAATGACAGCAATGGACGTAATAAGCTGAGCGACCAGGCTGTCTTTAGAAAACTGGCTAATTTTCAAGCCTGCGTAAGCGCCTTCTCCGCACAACTCTCTCAAAAGTTCGCATAGCGTTCCCTTTCCATTCATGCCTCTATTTCCGCTCAAGCATACTACATGGTCCCAGCGGACGTTGGGCCTGAGCACGGCGCCGCACACTTTGAGTATCAGGTCCTGAATCTCAGGGTCATCGGAAAGAGATGCGATGAATGAGTCGAAGTCCCATATCACACCATCAGGCATGGTTATCTGCGGATTTGAAACCGGGTAAAGAGGATAGTTTACTTTGCTTTTCCTGAGCAGATATAAGTCAGGTGAGAATGGCAAAAGCTGCTTTGTTTTGTAATTGAATATCCCGTTGTTGAAGGGAATAACATCCTGGTCCGTGCAAGGGTGAACAAGCTCTGCTTTTCCTTCCAATATATTGATTACTTCATTAACATCTGACCTATTTGCTGTATATTCGAATTCTCTGACAAGCTTTTGAAAATAGGCATCATCACCGCGGTATAATCCTTCTTTAGGACCATTGCTTTGATAGATGGCAGCCATGCAGCCGTCTTCATCCTCTCCTGTCCATGAAAAGCGTCGGACGATATACTTTATAAGTATAAGGTCTGCTATGCTGCAATTGGGGAGTTTATGAGGAGCACGGACCTTCGAACCGCTATCAAGTAAATTCCGAGCAACTATAGCTTCTTTGATGGCATTCATGCAGCCGTCTCTCAACTCTTCGTTAGAGAGCGTCACAGGAGTAGAGAGTGATTTTATAAACTCCCGAGTGCCTTCCCTGACACAGGCTGACTGGTCCCAGGATATATTCGCGACTGGCGATGAAGCGGGATTTACTACGGTTGTATCAGGGTGATTAGATAAATTATTTGACATTATATTAACGTCCTTTCCGCCTCCTCTTTGAGGCTTAATAACATTTGTTTATTTAGTTTCTTGAAATATCACAGCAGTAAGCATTTATACTGTCGTTAAAGCTTTTTATTCAAGCATCACAAGAAAGAAGTATGACTTGTCGCTTTTTCTAAATACCCTGACAGGCTCACTTTTTCTGGGTTCTTTGCGCTTTTGTCGAATGATGTCTAAGTCTTGTATTACATTCATAGACGCGATTTTCAGCTCAACCATGTTGTTTTTAAGAAACTGTCGAAAATGTCGAAAGAAATTTTCCAAAATAATGTGCATAAGTAAGGAATCATATGTTTATATGATTATTGCTTAGGCATATTTCTTATGATGTTTTATGGAAAATCTTTCGACATTTTCGACAACTCTGGATAAAACCAGGGATTATGATGGTTTTACGTGTCTCGAATGATTTCAGATTTGTAGACATCGAAACGACAAATAGTCTGCAACTTTTCTATTTATGCTGTCTTAAGGGAAGTAATGAAATGCGACAGAAAAAAATATCTTTGTTATAGTCATTTCATATTTTTTGTTGTGATGCTAGATACGCTGTGTTGATAACTGCTTCTGATTGGCTGACCTGTGTCAACGACAATTGGATATTTTTCTTTATTTGTCATTAACACGGGACAGCCAATCAGAAGCTGAAAGTTATTATCCTTTATGACGAATACACATTTCTTCACAAGAGGGATAACACTCCATGATTATCGCATCATGAAAATCCATGGCGTTTTTTATATTCTTACTGATTAACGCCTTGAGATTCTTTAAACGCTCGGCCTCTGTGGGGTATTCGTCCTCGGCATACACTTCTTGGCATATGCCGGTAAGGATATCATGATAAGGACAGTTGTCTGCAAGATATACGTCATAGACATAGAACTTCCGGTTAACTTCATTTCGAATGGTATGCCTGATTGTATATAACA
>JAILIQ010000246.1 GCA_024695205.1 Lachnospiraceae bacterium | reverse complement strand
AACATGTTCATGTGTAAACAGATGATCCTGACAGTATTCATAATTGCCGTTGCATTTCGAGCAGAATCTGAACTGGAGGTTTTCTCCGTCAAGCTCGGTCCTTCCGCACACAGCACATTTGTGACGTGTGATAACGGTATGGTGATCGTTTGTACTTGTACGGTATCCGGCATTCATTCCCTGTCTGTAGGACTGTTTGAACTGCATCCTGCGTTTTATGTTCCCGGGCCTTAAATGCCGCCTTGTCATAAAGAAATATATC
Organism: Lachnospiraceae bacterium; assembly: GCA_024695205.1. GTDB lineage: Bacteria > Bacillota > Clostridia > Lachnospirales > Lachnospiraceae > RUG11977. The sequence continues at coordinate 4,224 of JAILIQ010000246.1, read as the reverse complement.
AGGAAATTGGCCATGGCGGCGAGTACCGAGATCGCGATACAGATACCGCTTTCCACACCGATAACATAGTTAAGTCCGCTCTCATCGAGAACTATACATGCTCCGCTGAAGCCTGCATATACCGTGTATCCAAGGATCGCGGCATAAAGGACAGTCAGGTATTTCGCCTTGAACGGTATCAGGAACATCAGGTAAAATTGCGCTTCCGGAAATGTGACCGAAAAGGCCAGCAGCATTGAGAGATTCAGATAATCAAGCTGTATGGGATAACTTACGCCGGTTCCTGTCCTGATCCAAAATATGACATAGATTATAACGACAGCGAGAATATTGAAAATTATTCCCATAAAATAATACAGATTGAAGAAAAACGTACCCCAGACTCTCTCAAGAGTCGTTCCTATCGAATAATACACATACAGCATGAGCAGCATGAAAAGGATATTGTTTTCGATAGGCTGGATGATAAATGTAAACAGTCTCCAGACCTGTCCTTTTAACAGCTTGTCGATGTCAAGCACAAGCCATGTATAATAAAATGCGGGGTTGATGAGGTTGGCGATATATCCGACCGCATACACTACGATAACATATTTCATCAGTCCCGGTATGGCATATTTGCCTAATTTTCTTTGAAGCTTATCTAACAAAATGTTTCCTCCGTTTTAATCCTGACCTTGGTCACGATCTTCAGTTTTTCTCAAGTTTACTGTATACAAGCTCTCTTTGGGGAGTTTCGCATGCCATCTCATAGCACTCGTAGCGCGGCATCTCACCTTCCTGATCCGGCCATGCTATTATCCTGAAATCATCCGCCTGCAGCTCTCCTCTCGGGCCGTATTCGTTATATCTTCTCATATCCGCGGTGCATACCTGCGGGAATGCAAGAGGCAGTATATGTCCGCGTCTTAAAAAGATCACCACTTCGCCCAGAGGCGCCTTTATATAGTTATGTCCCTCTTTTACGACCGTCGTTTCGTATTCGGAAGAATTCTTAAAGCGTATCATCAGCATATCCTCGGGCAGATATACATGTCTTCCGAAGGCATTCTGCGTATCGACCGGCGCAAGCATAAGTCCTTCTCCGAGCAGAAGCTGGTCATCCACTCTTAATGCTTCGTCATCCTCTTCGTAATCGAATGCAAGCGGTCTGAAATAGCATTCGTCCCTGTCGGCGCATTTCAGGAATTCGCTGTAAAGATACGGGATCATGCGGTATCTGAGGATGATAAGCTCCCTGAATCCCTTAACGTTTTCAAAAAGGTAGCATTCCTGTCTTCTCACATCGTTTGAGGAATGATTTCTGAACAGAGGCGTAAAGATGCTGAATTCATTCCAGCGCATCAGAAGATCCTCTGTAACGTCATTTCCGAAGCCGCCTGTATCAACTCCCGAAAACATAAAGCCGCTCATATTCAGTCCGGGCATCTGCTGTATCGCAAGCAGAAGATGCGACCACCATGAGCGGTTGTCACCGGTCCAGATGCCGCCGTATCTGTGGGCTCCGATATAGCTTGAACGCCCGAACAGCAGCGGTCTTACACCTTCAAGCTGTTCATCAAGTCCTTCGGCCGTAGCCCTTATCATATTGTAACCGTAAAGGTTATGAACCCGGTCATGCCGAACCTTCTTGCCTTCTATCAGGTGATAAAAATGTCTGTACTGGTCGTGACCGTTCCAGTTGTTGATGCTTTCGGCAAGTTCGAGCAGGTCCTTCGGAGACGGACGTTCATTTCCGAGCAGTATGAGCATATTCTCGAACTGCTCGATCGTTTCATCGTAATTTCTCTGAGTATAGAAGAATGCCGGCTCGTTCATATCGTTCCAGAATCCTTCTATGCCTGCTGCGGTAAACGGCCTGTAAAGTCCGGCAAACCAGCTTCTTACCTCAGGTCTTAAAAAGTCCGGCAGCGCCGTCCATCCGGGCCATACACCGACCTCGAAGATACCCGAGGATTCATTTGTACAAAAATATCCCTTATTTCTGCCCTCTTCGAAATGTTTTGAAGAATCGTCACGAGCTATCGCCGCATCCATTATCGGAACAAGCCTTACGCCCTGTTCCTTCATACGTTCCGTAAATTCGGCAAAGTCGGGGAAACGTTCCTCATTGATCGTGAAATCCTTGTAATCCTGCATATAATCTATGTCAAGATAGACCATATCAAGAGGGATGCCTGCGCTCCTGTATTTATTGACGACCTCCGTTACATCATTTTCATTCATGTATCCGTAGCGGGACTGTCCGTATCCGAACCCCCACAGCGGCGGGATGTAGCTCTTTCCGATAATGTGCCTGAACTGCTTTGTTATCCCCGCAAGATCCACTCCGGTGATCAGATAGATATATGCGTCCCTCGAAGGTACACCGATCTTGATCATGGAGCTTTCGCTGAATCCGAGATCAAACTCGACACTTCCGGGATGGTCGATAAAAAGACCAAACTCCTCTTCATCCTTGATCACAAGGAAATTATGCGATCCGTACAGGGAATATTTGCTCTCGGTCTGCACTGTCGCATCCGTATTTTCGGAAATATATTTGTAACCTCTCTTGTTCATTCCCCTCAAAGTCTCACCGAGCCCGAAGATCATCGTCTTATCGTTCATCCGGTAGGTGATCCTTATCGCGAATGCCCCTTCCTCCTCGCGTCTTTCCACATTCAGCGTACATCCGAAGCTTCCGAGTTTGTCTAGAAATTCAAGTTCTTCCGTCTCCGTCACCGAATCGAAATTCACTACCGCATCGGTTTCAATGGGATTCCCCAGTTTTACGCGATATACCATATTTATCCTTTCTTTGGCCACCGGCTCTTATTTCGTCCGAAAATGTGATCAATCCTCCTGCCTTAAGCCGTCAATTCCGGGCTTTGCAACAAGTGAATAATTGGAATAATAAACCACAAATCCCGGCTTTGAGCCGTTCGGCTTTTTTACATTCTTCTTTTCAAGATAGTCTATCTCAACCTTCTCGTTGTCCCTGCATTTTGAATAATATGCAGCCAAAGCGCCTGCCTGTTCAAATACGCGGTCAGGTATCTCGCGCCCTTCGCTTTTTAAGATCACATGCGAACCTGCATTGGCTTTTACATGGAACCACCAGTCGTTTCCGGAGGACATTCTGAAGGTCAGCTCATCATTCTGAAAATTATTTCTTCCGACATACAGATGGAAGCCGTCCTCTGTCACATAGTGCCAGGGGCCGAGTGCCTTTGTTCTGTTCTTCTGCCCGGACCCGCTCTTTTGCTTAGTTGGGTGTCCGCCGCTTTTTATATAGCCTGCCTGATGCAGTTCTGTCCTGATCTGATCAAGGTCATCCTCGGTTGTCGCGTTTTCAAGATACAGCTTTACGGATTCGAGATGGGACAGTTCCTCTTTAGTCTGTTCAAGCTGCTCACTTACTGCCTCAAAGGTCCTTTTCAGTTTCGAATACCTGTTAAAATACGACTTGGCATTCTCTATGGCACTCATCTGCGGATCAAGCGGTATCGTGATGTCTTCACCCGTATAATAATTATTCAGCGTAGCGCTTTTTATACCGGGTTCGAGCGAATATCCGTATGTTGTGAGAAGCTCGCCGTAGATCCTGTACTTGTCGCGTTTTTCGGTGCTCTCAAGCTGTTTGATCTGAAGGTCGAACTTCTTGGCGGTACGTGAGACCGCATTGGCAAGTATCTTAGTCAGATCCTGTGAACGCTGATGTATCCTTGTGCTGCTCGCCTTGGACGCATAATACGTTTCAAGCATCAGGCTTATGCTCTCAAATGGCTCCCATGTGCATCCGTTTTCAAGCAGATGCAAAGGCCTTATCGCCGCAAATTCACAGGGTATCCCGTTCTTACAGACTATCCCCGGTTCAAACTCCGAATTGACGATAACTTCCATAAACCTTGAGAAGGTCCTGTAAATATGGGTTGCGATATCATCATCCGCAAGGAATTCCTGAGCGCTGACATCGGGATCGGAACCCGCCCTGTAACAGATCTCATTGGCGATCATCGGGCTCAGCCCCGTAAGATTTGAATAGATCGCTTCATACAAGGGCTTCGGGGTTTTAAGTACTGTATTTTTAAACTCCTGTTCTCCTGTCACGCAGGGGTCGGATTTTTCCGATGTTCTTGCGATAAAATATTTTCTTCCGGGAAGGACTTCCCTGACAGAGCTGACACTCGAGGGAACTCTTTTTATGCTGTCTATGATAGTCATGTCCTCGTCACAGAATAT
>JAILIQ010000223.1 GCA_024695205.1 Lachnospiraceae bacterium | reverse complement strand
AAACTCATGGTGACAGGCACCTTTTGGTTGGCATCTTTTACATTACTTCGCCACTACAGCTCCGACCTTGCCGAAGAGTTTCTTGTAGCTCTTAAGCTTTGACGAAGGAACCGTGAATGTGATCCCCTCACCTGCCGAACCGGCCTTGGTCCATACGGAGGTTCCGATATTGGCAGATTTGAGCTTCTTGCTCTTGATGATCACTTTCTCGAGCGCTGTGGCCTTATAGAAGGCCTTATTGCCGATGGAAGTGATATATTTGCCTATCGTTACTCTCTTGAGCGTTTTATGGCCTTTAAACGCGTTAGCGGCTATGCTCGTTACCTTGTAAGTGATGCCGTCGATCGTAACCTTGGAGTAAACGGTGTGCTTAGCTTTCTTTTTGATCGGAGACAAGTACTCGAGGACGCCGACCTTGCCGTTTACGTCACCGCCTTCGATGATCTTGTATTTTGCGTTGTACTTTGAAGAAGTAAGCTTACTTCCGGCCTCGGTAAACTCCGCAACATCGGTATAAGCCAGAACGAATGTCGAGCACGAGTTAAATGCAACGGATGCCTTCATGTTCTTGGCGCTTACGTTAACCGGCAGAATCTCGGTTTTTCCGTCGCTCTTAAAATGGATCATGAAGAATATTCTGCGAACAAGCGGGTTGGTGTTCTTTAATTCCTTATCGATCCGGAACTTTACAGTCATCATTGCCGAGCCGAGATCATGAACCTCAACAGGCTTACTGTTGCCGACCTTCAGGGAAACCTTGAAGTCATAGGCTTTTACAACAACTATCTCGGGCTTTCCGGCTTTGCCGTCTTCATCCGCGGGAGCGGAGAGGTCACCGGAGAATACTGATTCCAGCTCATCGGAAACTTCGATGTTCTTATCCGCTGCGCCGCCGTCGGAAATCATGGACTCAAGCTTTTCGGTGTTTTCCTCGCAGGCCTTTTCCTCAGCGGAGGAGAGGTCTGAGGCGGATACCGAGAGAATGAGCTCTACGGGTTCGGTCTTGATCGCTGCCTGCTGTTCATCGGTAAGCACCGCATCAAGGAGAGCCGCACCAGCCTCGTCTTCGGGATCGGGAACAACGGACATCAGGGCAGGCTCTTCGCCGATCTCACCTGCGTCAAATACTGCATTGACGCTGTCACTGCCTTCCTCCGCGATTATCTCGTCAAATGCGGGCTCAGGAGTGGGGGCGGCTGTTGCTGTGGGAGCCTCGGTGGGCTCGGGAGTGGTCTCGACGGGAGTGTAGCTGCTGCCGGAATCATCGGAGGGCGTGTAGCTGCTGCCAACAGTGGCTGTGGTCGTAGCCCAGGTACCGCCTTCGTAGTCTGCGACGGAGATGGTGTAAGTCGCTCCGGCAGTTAAGGATACGTTTTCAAGTGATGCCGAGAAATTTCCGTTTGAATCGACTGCAAAGCTCTGCAGTGTGGTCACATTTTTAGAGGCATCTTTAATTCTTACCATGACCGCTTTTGCGTCGGTATTTCCGGAAACAACTGCGGAGGAAGTTGTTATTGTACATGAACTGATGGTAACAGTTTGATTCTTTGCACTGACCGGAACAGTCGCCGGAATGATCAGACATAAGGTCAGCAGTATAGCTAGTATTGTTTTTTTCATCATAAGTCCCCCTTGGGTTACTGTTTTTTGTTTTATCTGGCTATATGGCATCATGTGTATTTAATACCAGGAAATATGTCCGTCCCAGTATATTCCCTGACCGGGACCGATCTGAGCACCGCCAAAGCTGTCGTCGTTATTCCAGCCGGCATTGAGAACACTGGCGTGGAAACCGCCGAAGTCTGCCCTTGATTCATCGCCGATCCATATGTTATCCTTGAATGTTGTGGCATGTGTAAACCCGATCAGGAATATTGTAGTTGCGACCGAATCGTTTGTGGCTGCGAGTCTGCCGTTAAAGCCTCTGTTACCTTTTCCACTGGCACCTCTTCCGGCGCTGCCGATGGGATCGTCATTATCAGCGGTGATAACGCGATGTGTTCCGTCATCAAAGGTCAAGTAGAGTGAGAGATCGGAGGTGTTTTCTGTAGGATCGTTTGAAGGAGTGTAATAAATACCATATACTACAATCTGCTCACCTGCATAATAGTCATACTTTAACAGGGTCTTCTCATTTGTGTTGTCAGATCCTAATTCAATAGTATCAGGACGGTCACTGGCCTCATGTTTACTTCCGAAAAGATACCCATACTGTATTACGAGTCCCACACGGTTGATGGTCAATTTCTCGGTTCGTGTGGCGCTGCCATCCGAATATGTGATATTTATCGGGATGGAAGAATAGAAATTCGAGTCAAAGGTGATCTTAATATCACTTAAATCGTTAGCATTAATATGCACGCCTGCTTCAAACGATGCATCCGCAAGCTCGACAGCGGTAATCTCTCGTACGGAGATTCCTGTTTCCGATGCCAGAGGCTTAAGATGCAGGATATTATGGCCTATGTATACATTGGCCTTGGGTTCACCACTGCTGCGTGTGTTCCATACAGTATCTGTATTATAGCCGTTAACATTAAGTCCGCCATATCTTTTTGTTTCGCCTTCGCCTGTCAGTATTACATAGGTTTCCGACTCGATCATGACTCGAACTAACGTGCCATAATTAACAGGATCAGTATTCGAACTTGCACCGCGTTCCTGATCCGCATTCAGCCAACGGGAGTTGAAGCTGAATGTGAAAATATTGTCCATGTTTGAAACTGCTGTATCACCACCCATGCCTCCGGCTACAATCTTCTTCGGGTCGATGGATGATACAAGAACGAGAATTGCTGAATTTCCACCGCCATCAAACGCTATTTCGTCTGCGCGGCTGCGGATATAGAAGGTACTTCCGGTGCCGTTATCTTTGTTAAAGTCTGTACAGATAAGGAAATCTTCCAAATTAGGCAGAGTATAAACAGGGATATTGCTTACTACGGGATCACCGTTTTCGATGTCATGCCCCCAATTGACCGTGTAATTGTTTACTGGTATTATAACATCATTTCCGTTTTTGTCTTTTGCACTAATGGTGCCTGGATTTCCATCAATGGTTATACGAGATACAAGTTCATTTATGTTTGTAACATTATCTTTTATTTCGTTTCCATTTTCATCAACGCATACATGCCCGCTTGCATCAAAGAGTAAAGCATCAAGCCCAAAACTCTCGTGCATAGATACCCAGATAAAGCGATTGTATAGCTCGGTG
>JAILIQ010000190.1 GCA_024695205.1 Lachnospiraceae bacterium | reverse complement strand
CCCGCTCGGACATATTGTTACGGCAAAGTACTGGCAGTGCGTTCAGGAAAACAAGCTCCACATGAGCGTTTCGGATTCCGGATGGGCGAAGTTCGGCTGGGGCAAGATCTACGGACAGTGGATATGCGGAGCGACGGTCTTCTGCTATGATATGAAGAAATTCATCCCGACCAATCTGTTACAGAAGATCCAGGACTACAAGCTGACCACCTTCTGCGCACCGCCTACGATGTACCGCTTTATGCTGCAGGAGGATGTTGCATCCTATGACCTGTCATCGGTACAGCGCTGGTGTACCGCAGGCGAACCTCTTAATCCCGAGGTTGTAAACAAGTGGAAGGGCTTCACCGGATATACGATCGCAGAGGGCTTCGGACAGACCGAAGGTACCGTTCTTGCGGCGAACTTCCCGTGGTTTGAGCCGAAGGCAGGTTCGATGGGCAAGCCTTCACCCATTTACGACCTGAAACTGATCAATTCACAGGGTGTTGAGGCTGAAGACGGTGAGGAAGGCGAGATCACGATCTGCAACCTCGATAAGGAATATCCCGTAGGACTGTTCATCGGATATTACAAGAATCCCGAGATGACCAAAGAAGCTATCGGGAACGGCTCCTATAATCTTAAGGATGTGGCATGGCGCGATTCGGACGGACATCTGTGGTTCGTCGGACGTCATGATGATGTTATAAAATGTTCGGGTTACCGTATAGGACCTTTTGAGGTTGAAAGTGCGCTGATCACTCACCCTGCGGTTGTTGAGTGCGCGATCACGGCGGCTCCCGATCCGATCAGAGGCCAGGTTGTCAAGGCCACTGTCGTGCTTGCGAAGGGCTATACCCCTTCGGACGAGCTTACAAAAGAATTGCAGAATCATGTAAAACATAATACGGCGCCTTATAAATATCCCCGTATCGTTGAGTATGTCGACGAGCTTCCCAAGACACTCGGAGGCAAGATCAAACGTGCCCAGATACGTAAGACGGATGCTGAGGCTGCACAGGGAAATAAGGCTTAAAACCGGAGGAACTGACGATGAAAACAGGCAGATATCTTATTTTATGTATGGTATTACTGCCTGTTTTTTGTATATTTGCGACAGGCTGTACGAACAGCCAGGATCCTTATACCCTGGCGGTGACGGCATACGGAAACGGTGATTATGCCGCCGCAGAGCCGTATTTCAGGGCTGCGATCGAGAGCGGCGACACAAGGAACGAAGTTTTGCTGGGGCATGCCTATAATCTTCTCCAGCTTGAGCAGTATCCGGACGCAGTGAGCGAATTCCTTAATGCCCAGCCCGGAATAGAAAAGCTTGAAGACCTGATAGCCGTAAAGAAGGTAATGCTCACAGCCTATCTTGCGGAGGAAAACTATGCCGGAGCCGCAAGGGTCAGCGAAGAGCTTGCGCGTACGGTCACAAATGAATTTGAAGCCAATGATTATCTGATATTGACTTCTCAGATCAGAGCCGACCTTTATGAAGCAAGGCAGGATATATCACAGTTAAAGGAAGAACTGAAAAAGCTCATAGAGCTTAAACCCAACGCCACCGGCGAATATGTACGGCTTTACAACATCAATGCAATGGATCCGGATATGAAGCTGCGCCTGCAGACTGCCGACGAGTTTATCATGTATACCACCGGACATGCGGCTTATCTGAATGATTACGTACCCGTGATCACGATCCTTCTTGACGCCGCCGATATCGCGGAACGCACCGGTTACGAGCATGACAGGGAATATTATTACACCAAGGCCGAGGAATTCATGGATAAAGCCATCGAACGCGGTGTGGCCGAAGAGACTCTTCTTAAATTCAAAATAACGATCGCGGAGCGCAGAGGGAAGATGGAACTTGCCTATAAGCTTTTGGGTGTTTATCTTAACCATTGTCCCGATGACGCATTGGCCCTCAAGGAGAAGGAGTACCTTGAGAACCGTTTGGGACTCTGATCATATAAATGCCTTAATAATGGGCATCTAACGGTGTAGATTGTACTTTGTTCAAGAGGACTACAATCATAGTCGGTGTACAACATATAGTATTTTCGATCAAAATTTTCAATATATTTTGTGTTTTGGCGTTGACAACAACTATCTTGTTTGTTACAATTCTAGGTGTTGATTGTCAGAGATTAAATGCCTTAACACTTTTTTTGTTTGGGCTTTTATTTCGCCCTTCTGTAATAAAAATACACAAAAAAGAGGGTCCGGCAGCGACATTTTTTATTAATAATGATACAACAAAAGGGGAGGACTCCGGAGGTTAGGTATGACGAATTTTACAGTTACAAAAAGGGACGGAGAGATAGCGGATTTCGATCTGTCGAAGATTTCGGGCGCGATAAAGAAGGCGTTCAATGCAACAGAGAATCTTTATAATGACGATATCATCGATCTGCTTGCGCTGCGCGTCACCTCGGCATTTCAGACCAAGGTGAAGAACGGCACCATCAATGTTGAGGATATTCAGGACTGCGTTGAGGATGTCCTGAACCAGTCGGGCTACATCGAGGTGGCCAAGGCATATATCCTTTACAGGAAGAACCGCGAGAAGATCCGTAACATGAAATCCACGATCCTTGATTACAAGGAGATCGTTAATTCATATGTAAAGGAAGAGGACTGGCGTGTTAAGGAGAATTCTACCGTTACTTATTCGGTAGGAGGTCTTATCCTTCACAATTCCGGTTCGGTAACCGCGAATTACTGGCTCAGCGAGATCTATGACAATGAGATCGCAAGCGCTCACCGCAATGCCGATATCCATATCCATGATCTGAGCATGCTTACCGGTTACTGCGCGGGATGGTCGCTGAAGCAGCTTATCAAGGAAGGACTCGGTGGAATACCCGGCAAGATCACTTCCTCACCTGCCAAGCATCTTTCGACCCTTTGCAACCAGATGGTCAACTTCCTCGGCATCATGCAGAATGAATGGGCCGGAGCCCAGGCATTCTCATCATTCGACACATATCTTGCTCCCTTTGTAAAGATAGATAACCTCGATTATCATGAGGTTAAGCAGTGCATCCAGTGCTTCGTATACGGAGTCAACACTCCGTCAAGATGGGGTACACAGGCTCCTTTCTCGAATATCACGCTTGACTGGACGGTTCCTGCTGATCTTGCGGAGCTTCCCTGCCTGATCGGCGGCGAAGAGATGGATTTCTGCTACAAGGATTGCAAGAAAGAGATGGATATGGTCAATAAGGCCTTCCTCGAGA
>JAILIQ010000092.1 GCA_024695205.1 Lachnospiraceae bacterium | reverse complement strand
GATTAGCTGAAAAAGAACATTTTTAAATTTGTTATTTGTAATATGTGATTATTCAGCTAATCAATTTTTACTATATGTCTTTATCAAACAAACAATTTACCGGTATTATTTCTTTATCACACGATCAATATATACTATATGTTCTTTATCATCCGATCACTTTATGCTCTGCGTTATCAAAAGTATCACCAGGGATCGGCCTTCGCACCGTTATAATAGAATTCGATAATCTGCCTGTAATCAAAGCCCTCCTGTGCCATCCCGTTGGCGCCGGACTGACTCATTCCCACCCCGTGGCCCCAGCCCATTCCGATGAACCTGAAGACTCCGGGGCCCGGCACAGATGCCGGAACATTGAACAGGTTGCCGTCGGTTATAAGTATGTACTGATCAAGGCTCTCCGTGAGCTTTACGGTTCCGGATGCCGTGATCGCATAGGAGTCTTTCAATTTAAGACCGGAATACGAATCATCCGCCAAAATCGTTACCGTATCGGTGTCATCAGCGGTAATGACACGAAACTTTGTATCGCTGAAGCCGAAAATACTTCTTAGTTTCGTTCCGGCAACCGTCACGCTCTTTTTATCGCCTTTGATCCTTGCCCTGTAAACCCTGCCTGACTGGGTAAGGATCAAAGGTTCGATACTCTTAACCTTTCCGACATCATATCCTGCATCGGCAAGCATCGATGAAACTTCGTCCGTGGTCAGATCAAAAATCCAGGGCTTCTTTTCGGGATTTTTTTCGTAAATATCAAAGATCCCTCTGTACACGGGACTTTTTATACCCCAGATATCCATGATCTCATCAGTGGCGCCGCCGCTTGTAGAAAAGAAGAATGCGTCTATAGGTTTACCGTTCGATGTCACGATCTCACCTGCGGTAGCGATCACCGCCTCATAGCTTTGTTTAGTTTCGGCACCGATACCCTTATATAGCTGGGATGCTGTCGTGTCTTAGATCCCGTAGGGTTTCTGGAGGTTACTGTCGGCAATAAAGCCCGCACGCATATACGCAAAGCTTCTGCTGCACACGGCCTGTGCCTTGAGAGCTTCACTGTGCCATGTCCTGTCCATCTCTGCGGTAACGACACCGAGCAGATATGACTCAATATTGATTATATTTACCGCAGTAAGTGTTGAGGCCCCGTTATAGCGTCCTATCTCGATCCTGCCCCTGTAAGAACGGCTTCCAAGGTTAAGCGCGTAGATATCATCGGTCTTGGAAAGAGCCTTTATCTGCGGAAATGCATTGGCCTGTCTTCCGTCTACAAGGACCGTCGTATCCTGACCGCTGATCCTTATCATATAAGGATTTGATTCTTTTTTTATCAGATCCTTCGCAAGATCCTTTACGCCGGAATTTATCAGGGAATTGTAGGAAGACGCGGTAACACAGCATTTCCATGTACCGGTTCCGACATATTCGCACAGACAGACCGCCCCGCCCGACTCATATAAACCGCATACACTAAGTGCTTTTTCATAGGTCGGATAATTATTTACATCCTCGTAATATGTTCCTTTATCCGGAGTAAAGCTGAAGCCCGTCGCGCTTACAAGTTCGGTTTCTGCGGTATAACGGTTCCCGAAACAGAATCCGAGCGCGATCCGGCTGTTATAGATCATGATCGAATTTTTATCTTTATACAGAGCTTCAAGTCCCACCCTGATATCGGTCATCCGGGCAGCCTCGGCGAAATCTGTCGGAAATGATCTTATGATCAGGAACGTAAGCATAAGAAATAAAAGAGAAAACAAAATGATATTTTCTCTTTTGATCCTGTGGTCAGCGAATATCGAAATATCCGTCTTCTTTAAGCTTTCATTTCCGATCTTACTCATCTTTATCACATATTAGCATTGCGTCACCGAAAGAATAGAATCTGTAACGCTCCTTAACGGCCTCATGATATGCGTCAAGAACCTTTTCCCTGCCTGCAAGAGCACTTACAAGCATTATGAGAGTCGACTCGGGAAGATGGAAATTGGTTATCAGACAGTCACAGATCTTAAAACTGTATCCGGGATATATGAAAATATCCGTATCCCTGCTTCCCGCTTCTATGTGGTTGGGTCCGGTCGCGGCCGATTCAACTGTTCTGCAGCTTGTCGTACCAACACAGAATACCCTGTGTCCGCTTTCCTTGGCACGATTGATCTTGCTTGCAGCTTCATCCGGAACTATATAAAACTCACTGTGCATCTTATGGTCAAGGATATTCTCCTCTTTTACGGGCCTGAAAGTACCGAGTCCTACATGAAGCGTGACCTCGGCGATCTCAATTCCCTTATCACGGACCTTCCCGAGAAGCTCCGGAGTAAAATGCAGTCCTGCTGTAGGTGCTGCCGCGGAGCCTTCGTATTTTGCGTAAACAGTCTGGTATCTGTTGGGATCCGCAAGCTTATGTGTGATATACGGAGGAAGCGGCATACTTCCGAGTCTGTCAAGGATCTCCTCAAATATCCCGTTAAAATCAAATCTGATCACACGGTTGCCACTTTCAAGCACCTCTTCGATCTGACCCTTTAACTCGCCTTCGCCAAAGCTCACCCTTGCACCGTCTCTGAGTTTTTTGCCGGGTCTTACGATGCATTCCCATCTGAACGTATCAAGTCTTTTCAGCAGAAGCACCTCAACCGGCGACTGTGTATTGGCTTCATTTATCCTGATCCCGATCAGTCTTGCCGGGATCACCTTAGTATTGTTGATGACCATGCAGTCACCGGGCTCAAGATAATCAAGAATGTCGGTAAAATGTGCATGTCTGATATTCCCGGTCTTCTTATTCAGAACAAGGAGCCTTGAAGACGATCTGTCCTCAAGCGGATCCTGCGCAATAAGCTCTTCCGGCAGTTCATAATAATAATCGCTTTTTTTCAGGTATTCCATCTGATTCTCCGAATCTTTTTTATTTCATAAATAGCCATTTTTAGTGATGAGCCTTACAGAACACA
>JAILIQ010000164.1 GCA_024695205.1 Lachnospiraceae bacterium | reverse complement strand
TCGGGGAAGGTCTCGTCGATCAGAGTCTCCTTCGGACATACATACTTACCGGTATGTGATTTGTTGTCTTGCAGATAGTCCTGCTGTACCTCGCGGTATTTTGCCATGTAATGGGCAAAATGAGGGAATACGATACCTGCGCTCTGCAGATCCTTAGCCCAACGCTTTACCCACTCAAGCGAGATGTAATTGCTGTAACCGATCTCCTGCAATGCAGAGAATATATTGTGAAGAGGCATATCGCCCTCGCCCATGAGCTTGTATTTAGGCTTGCCCTCTTCCATTACGGAGTCTTTTACATGTACGTGACGGATCAGGTCTCCGAGGTTCCTTACAGTCTCATCGGGCGATTCACCCATGTAACGGTAAGGATGGTGGATATCCCAGAGAGCCGCTACTTTCCTGCTTCCGGTCTTGTCGATCAGACGCTTGAGCCTTAAGGTGTCGGAATAAACACCGTTTGTCTCGACAAGCAGTGTGACATTCTCGTATTTTTCGGCAACAGCGGCAAGCTCCTTCAGGACGCTCACGATATATTCATCATTGATATCGTTTACCGGCTCGGGATCCCTGTCGGCCAGGATCCTGATATAAGGTGTTCCGAGCTTATCCGCAAGCTCGATATATGCGGTCAGCTCCTCAACCACCGCATCGTGAGAAGCTTCATCCTTCAGGCAGCAGCCGCTCGCAAGGCAGGGTATCTCCAGTTTCAGATCCTTTAATTTCTTGATAGTGGCGTTCAGCTTCTCACCCTGAAACACAGGCGATCTGACTGCCGAGATCTCCTCGCCGATACCGCGTATCTCAATGCCGTCGAATCCCAGATCCTTCGCCATCGAGTATATGTCGGCCCATGAAAAATCGGGACACGCCAGCGTCGAAAAACATATCTTCACTTATTTCTTCCTCTCTTTCCTTTTCCTTCCTTTTGTCCTGTCGGCAGACCTGGCAGCCGCCTCGTATCTTATCAGTCAATTGTACTGTAAGCTTCCGGCTTGCCTGTTCCGATCAGGCTCAGTCCTTCACCATTTTCTTCATTACGACCAGGAATCCTACTGTAAGCACGATACCGATCGGTATTGAAAGAACCGCAACACCTGCCATATCAAGCAGTCCTGCGAGCAGATAGCAGATAAATGAAATAGCTGCTACAGAGATCGCATAAGGCAGCTGGGTCTCAACGTGTGAGATATGGTCGCAGTGTGCACCCGCAGAGGACATGATCGTTGTATCGGAAATGGGTGAACAGTGGTCGCCGCATACCGCGCCGGCAAGACATGCCGATATTCCTACAAAGAACAGGGAACTGGTCTCGGGGAATACTGCTGAAACGATCGGAATAAGGATACCGAAGGTTCCCCATGACGTACCTGTTGCAAATGCGATAACGCAGGCAATAACAAATACGATGGCGGGAAGCGCCCACTGAAGTCCGCTTGCATTGTTCATTATCGACTGAACAAAGGTTGAAGCATCCAGCATTCCGGTCATGTTCTTAAGCGCTGTTGCAAGAACAAGGATCGTGATAGCCGGAACCATTGCTATAAAGCCCTGAGGCACACATTTCATTGCATCTTCAAAGCTTACTACCTTACGTATTACAAGATAAAGAATGATCAGTACCAAAGCTACTATACCGCCCCAGGGGAGTCCGACAGTTGCATCGGTATCGGAAAATGCCTCGATCAGCGTTCCTTCGCCTATAGACTGATAACCGTTTCTTAATAAGCCCCATACGGAGATCACGATCAAAGCGACGATCGGAAGCACAAGATCGATGATCCTGCCTTTCGCGGGATTGGCCGGGCTGTTTTCCTGAAGCTTCATCTCTTCATGAGCATCATTAAGAGCAACCTCAAGGATCCCGAGTTCACCGTTCTTCTCGGCCTTGAGCTCGTATCCGCTCATTCTGCCGTAATCGAAGCCAAGGATGATAAGTGTTATGATAAATACAAATGTCAGGATCGAATAGAAATTGTAGGGAATAGCGCGGATGAACAGTTCTATGCCCGAATAAGTCTCACTCTCCACACAACTTGATACCGCTGCGGCCCATGACGAAACCGGAGCTATCATACAGACGGGAGCCGCTGTAGCGTCGATAATATAGGCAAGCTTTACTCTTGAGATCTTCTTGCTGTCGGTTACCGGAGACATTACCGAACCAACCGTCAGACAGTTAAAATAGTCATCTATGAAGATCAGGACACCAAGCACAAAGGTTCCGAACAGTGCGCCGGCCTTGGTCTTGATATGGCTCTGAGCCCAGCTTCCGAAGGCTCTTGAAGCACCTGATTTATTGATAAGCGCAACGATGATACCCAGGATCACGAGGAAGAACAGGATACCCGAAGTATCTGCTATAGCCGCGATCACACCCTCACTTGTCAGAGTATCGACTGTCGTGAGCAGTGAACATCCCGATGCCATGAACGCGCCAAGGAATATACCGATAAAAAGTGATGAATATGCCTCTTTTGTGATAAGCGCGAGAATGATCGCAACAAGAGGCGGAACCAGGGACCATGCGGCGCCGACAAAGGTGAACCCCTCACCCGAAGCCGCGTTGACGATTGCTATCACTGCAACGACAACCACAAAAACACAGGCAGCGATAATAACGGATTTTTTCTTCATGCTTTTTTACTCTCCTCCCAAAAAAACTTAAATATATAGTTACGGGCTCATCAGTCCCGCTTACTATCCCGGTATTCATGCCTTCGCGGTCATACCATCATCCGTATCTGTTCGGGCAGGCACGACAGTCTGACATGCTTATGCTTACCCGCAACTTCACCGTCCGTATGGAGCACGAGCGGCCTGTCGGATTCGATCTCAACACTTCTGCAGTTGATTATCTCAACTCCGCTGCTCTTGATATGCTCGCCCTTCTTGGCGGATGTCATGAGCATACAGTGCTGCAGACGCGATATATTATTGACAACACATAATGTAAGCTTTCCGTCGGTCGGATCCGCTCCCGGCGCCATGGGCACGCCGCCGCCCTCATACAGCGTGTTCATTGCGGTAACAAATACAGCCTTTTCACAGGTGATCCGACGCTTCCCGTCGATCAGGAGCACCATTTTGGCACGCTTGTTCGCAAATATAAGCTTGATCCCCATAAGAAAATATATGGATGAGCCCGAACCGAACCTGTTTAACAGTTTCTTAAGAGGTGACTTCTGGGCATGATAACAGATATCGGCATCATATCCCATACCCGCCGAAACGGCAAATTTGCGCGGCGGTTCGTCATCATCAAGATATTCGAGAAGGCAGTGATCCACTTTTTTGATCTCTACCGGATGAAGCACATGTGTAAATGCCTTTGTATATTCCGCGGGAATACCCAGTCCCCTTGCAAGGTCATTGCCCGAGCCTGTCGGAACATGTCCGAAGATGATCCTGCTGTAATCCGTCAGACCGTTGATGACTTCATTGACGGTACCGTCACCGCCGACAACCACGATACGCTTCATCTCGGGATGTTTTTCACAGATTTCCTTTGCGATAAGAGCCGCACTCTCGCCTTTTCTGGTAAAAAACACTTCATGATCCGTTTTTGAAGCTGCGAGTTTTTCTTCAAGCTCATCCCAAAGATTCCTGCCCCCGCCCGTACGTGAAGCGGGATTAACTATAAAATAGTATTTCATAAGCCTTGTCACCGCCTTATGATTTTATTCTGGTTATGATCATTCACTATTTTAATGTATCTTCCAGAATTCTTCAAGTTCTTTATTAAGAGAATTCAGAGTTACGCGCCTGTAATCCGCCCATTCCCTCGGAAACAGGTCCAGATACTGTCTGTTTAGGAATCTCTCGTCAAGCAGCAGTATGGCTCCGGTATCCTCCATAGTCCTGATCACACGTCCCGCGGCCTGCATCACCTTGTTCATTCCGTTGTACAGATACGCATATTCAAAACCCGATGATCTCTTTTCATCGAAATATTCCCTGAACAGCTCCCTTTCGTCACATACCATCGGAAGTCCCGTCCCTACGACCACAACACCTATAAGCCTGTCGTTTTTCAGATCTATGCCTTCGGCAAACAGGCCTCCCATCACACAGAAACCGACATGTGTAAAATCGGGATTCTCGGCAAATTCGGCAAGGAATCCTTCCTTTTCCTGCTCGGTCATGCTCCTTCCCTGCATCCTGATACGCATTTCATTTTCGGTTCCGCGTTCCGTTTCGGGCGCATTTTCACCGTCCGCGGTTAAAAAGCAGGCTGCGGGCATTTTCGAGGCAACCTCTTCCATTACCGCATAGGACGGAAAATATACCAGATAATTGCCCCTTTTCGCTTTAGTGAAAGTAAGGATATATTCCGCTATCTTCTCATATTCGTCATCGCCGCGGCGGGTGTATTTCGTACTCACATCCCTCCCGACCATCAAAAGCCGCTTCGAGGTATCAAACGGGGACGGCGCGTATACCGAATAATCCTCCTCACTGCCTCCGAGCTGCTCCATATAATATCTGACCGGCAGCAGTGTCGCCGAAAACATGATCACGCTTGAAGACAACATCATATAGGCGTTCAGCTTCCTTGAAGGATCCATGCACTGGAGCCGCAGCCTGAAGCGGTGGTCCGGTGTAAAAGCACTGTAGATCTCGTAATCATCCTCCATATCCTCATGCATGTTCACAAAATGTCTGCATGCAAAATACAGATCTCTGAGCTTGGTAGCGTTTTCCGCGGGGAGCTTCAGATCCCTCGAAAGCTCTTCGTAAATACCGCAGAAGCGCTCTACCGCGGTTGCCACAGACCCGCAGTCCTCCCATACCTGAAAAGGCCCGGCCTCGCGTTTTACCCTTAAGAGCACCTTATTACATGCATCGATCGCTGCAGACACACGTTCTCTGGCCTGCCTGATATCACGTTGATTTCCGTGGCCTTTCGTTTCACTCTCATTTTGGTTTACGTTTGTCGTATTTCCTGCCGTGAGGGGCAGACTCAGCTGGCCGTGATCATCCGTATCGGATATTCCGGTCTTCTTCGCCGCAGCTCCTTCCCCTGCTTCACCGTCCGCCTTCAGGTCGGCCTTCGCCTCGAGGAAGTCCTCCTTTACGAGCTCGGCACTGTACATTTCCCGCGCACGTTCCACAAGATTATGAGCCTCATCGATCAGCAGACAGTATTTTTTCTTCCCGTTATCGAAGAAACGCTTAAGATGCACGGTCGGATCGAACAGATAATTATAGTCGCAGATCACGGCATCCGCCCACAGCGTTACGTCAAGACACATCTCAAAAGGGCATACCATATGCTTTTCGGCATAGTTTATTATCATGTCGCGGTCGATATACTCTTCATGTGTGAGCATATCATAAACGCAGTCGTTGATACGGTCAAAATGGCCTTTGGCCCGTTCACAGGCATCCGGATTACAGTCCGGCTTTTCGAGTATGCACAGTTTTTCCTTTGATGTGATCGTTACCGAGCGGAGCTTCACGCCTCTTTCCCTCAGTATCGAAAATGCTTCCTCCGCCACCGTCCTTGCGATCGTTTTCGCCGTCCCGTAAAATATCTTCTCGGTCTTCTCCTCGCCCATTGACCAGACTGCGGGAAATACCGTGGACATCGTCTTTCCCACACCTGTCGGAGCCTCAATAAAGAGCTTCTTCCCGCTTCCTATCGATTTGTAGACTGCCGAGACAAGTTTTTTCTGACCTTCCCTGTACTCAAACGGGAATTTAGAAGCAAGTATCGAGCCGTTGCGCTTTCTGCGCCATTTGACCTCCCATACGGCCCACTTTGCGTATTCGCCGATGACCCTTTCATACCATTCCTTTAATTCATCATATCCGAATTCTTCCCTGAAATATGCGATATCCTCTGTCTCCCTGTTGCAGTAGGTCATGCGGATCCCGATCTTCTTTTCCGTATCGGTAAAATATGCGCACATATAAAAATAAGCATAACACAAAGCCTGCGCCCGATGGACCGGGACAGGCTCAGTCATGCTCTTCACATTCCTCATTGTTGTTTTGATCTCATCGATCACTGTCAGATCTTCTTCGTCAAAAATGCCGTCCGCCCTGCCTTCGACATTCAGAACGACACTTTCCCCGTCGCAGGTGACCTCAGCCTCATTTTTCAAAAGAACCTCGCTGCGGTAATTCTCCCCCGCGGCTTTCTGAAGCTTCCTGTGAAGCTTCGATCCGTCCTGCATCGCAGTCATGTCTCCCTGCGATATCCTGTTGTCTATATCACCCGAGCGCAAAATGAACTCGACAAGATCCCTGACCGATATCTCAACTTTTATAATACTGTTTTCTTCCATGGATCAACTCCGCTTTGACGGTAAATATCCGTTCCGGCACAGCCGAATGTGCCGCGGCGGATAACCGAATCTGATTATACAATCAAAAACAGCCAAATACAAGCTTTTCAAACCGTTTTTTGTATGTTATACTCCAAACAGGAACATGCCGTAACATTGTCGTTGACGCCTGTTTCAATACCCATTATCGAAAGGAGAGACACCTATGAGTGATAAGAATAACGAATTTGATGACGAACTCGACCAGATCACCCTGACCCTCGAAGATGACAGCGAACTGCTCTGTGACGTGATCTCGGTATTCGAATGCAACGGACGCGATTACGTGTGCCTGCTGCCTGTTGATGATTCCGACGGCGATTTCCTGTTCTACCGTTACACTGAGACCGACGACGGCGACTGTGAACTTGAAGACATTGAAAGCGATGAAGAATTCGACGAAGTAGCCGAAACCTTCGAAGAAATGCTCGACGAGGAAGAATTCCAGGATGTGCTTGACTCATTCGACGACGAAGACGCGACCTGATCATCTTCACCTTTGAACCTGCCGGTCCGGACTGATATAAAGTTCCCATAAGCAGCTTCTGAGCGGTAAAATTCTTTGATCCGCTTTTATGGTCACAGCTGCTTGCAGAACTGTTTATCGGTCCGGGCCCTTTTTGCAGAATATACATTGCCGTGTACAGGTGTACGGGTTTTAGACCTGACGCGCATTTTTATACCATCAGCCCCATTTCCGCAATAAAGCGCGACGGACGGGTTGTCCTGCCGAGCCTGTCATTGGCATCGCAGATAAACAGTTCGTTTCTTGCTCTCGTGGCAGCCACATAGAAGGCTCTTCTTTCCTCTTCGATCTCCTCCGCAGTTTCTGCGCGGCTCTGCGGTGTAAAGCCTTCACTTGCATCAATGATATATACCGTATCTAACTCAAGTCCTTTTGACCTGTGAAAGGTCATGAGCTCCACTCCGTCCGGCTCATTTCCGGTCTGCCTGAAAGTCTCAAAGGCAGCTTCCTTTTTTACCTTTTCCCTGTGCAATTCAATAAATTCAAACCATTCCTGCGGTTTATCAAAAGCTTTTGAGCTGTCGGCAAGCTCATCATAGATCGCAAACAGCTCCGTTTCATCCACATTTTTTGAGGAAGCGTACTCCTTCAGGTATTTTCCGTACCCTCCCCCGTAAAAAAGATATTTCAGCATTGCCGTAACATTGAGCCTTGACATGAACGCCAGATCGTTTTGCAATTTTTCAAGCCTCTCGGTAACGTAACGTTTGTCCCTGTTTGCCTCAAACAGATCCTTAAGACACATCCTTTCGTTTCGGAAGCTGTCCCGTCCGACATATCGGACAGGTTTGTTGATTATCCGCAGATAATCGGCTCTTGACGTACTCCCTTCAACTATCCTCAGATATGCCGAAATGTCCTCGGCTATCCAGTGTTCGAATATATCGGCAGTCTTTTCCCTGAGCCGGCACGGGATATTGCGTGTCAAAAGCCTGTTGTAGAGCGGTCTGATCTGTGTATTCATCCTGTACAGTACAGCCGTTCCGGCAAGCTTCCTGCCTTCGGCGCATTTTACGGCAAGCTCTTCGCAGATAAAATCCATCTCCTCCTCGAAGCTGTCAAAATGCATCCTTTCAAGCTTCGCTCCCGGCCCTTTGCGACTGATCGTGCGTTTCCTGAATCTCTCATTGTTGTGCGATATCAGGCGTGCCGCCCCGGCAACGATCTCCTCTCCCGATCTGTAATTGGTATCAAGAACAGTCCGCCTGCAGCCTTTGAAATCCTTCTCAAACTCAAACATGAGCTTCGGCGAAGCTCCGCGAAAACCGTATATCGACTGATCGTCATCACCGACCGCAAAGATGTTGTTTTCGGGATAAGCCAGCATTTTCACAAGCCGGTACTGAAGCGGGTTGATGTCCTGAAATTCGTCGATCAGGATAAAGCGGAACCGCTCCTGCCAGTATTTCAGTATCTCCCTGCGCTTTTCAAACACCTCAAGGCACAGCAGCATCATGTCATCAAAGTCGATCCTTCCCGTATTCTTCATAGCGGACGTATACTCCCGGTATACCGCTCTTAATCTGTCGGACTCGATCGCAAGCATCCTGGCGGCTTTCTCCCACAGGCTGTCGTTCTCCCCGCTTTTGAGCATGCTGATTGCTGCAGAAAGCTTTTCCCGGAATTCCCTCTCATTCTGCACTGTCACACCCGCCCGCTTCATCGCGTCGGTCAGAAATATGTTTTTGTCTTTTTCGGAAATTATGTTTGAAATGTCGTAATCGTATGCCTCTCTTACGATCCTGAAGAAAATTGCGTGAAATGTACCGAAGCTTACCCCATTGTATCCGTTGTTTCCGCCATTTACGTTGTCTCCCCCGTTTACGTTGTTTCCGCCGTTTACGTTGTTTCCGCCGTTACCGCCGTTTACATCGTTTACGATGTTTTTGCCAAGCTTCATGAAACGCTGCTTCATCTCCTCTGCCGCAGCTTTTGAAAATGTGATCACAAGAATGTTCTCGGGCGGTATGCCTCTGTCCTCTATCAGCGAGAGGACCCTGCTCGTTATCACTGCGGTCTTGCCGGAGCCCGGCCCCGCCAGTACAAGCATGGCGCCCTTAAAGAACGATACCGCATAGTTCTGTGATCTGTTCAGTTGTAAAACCTGCAAATGAACCTCCTTTCCGGATCCTGCCCGAAAAAAAACGCACCGATCCGCAATATTAAGAAAATAGGGGAATTTGATCCGATCATCGTTTTCTTGGAAATGCTGCCGTGAGAATAAAGAAAAAGGCTGCCGGGAAGCGTCCTGACAACCTTTGTGTTTATCAGTATAGAATTTATACCACAGATTTTAAATATTTACAAGCCGAAAATATACAATATCACTCTTTTTCTGTCTGTTCGCCCTGTCTCTTGTGATAATCGTCAAGTGCGGATTTTATCGCCTCTTCGGCAAGGACGGAACAGTGCATCTTGTAATCGGGAAGTCCGTCAAGAGCCTCGGCAACCGCTTTATTGGTGAGCTTTAAGGCATCAGCCACAGGCTTGCCCTTGATAAGTTCGGTAGCCATCGAGCTTGAAGCGATAGCACTTCCGCAGCCGAAGGTCTCGAATTTTACATCCTGGATGACCTCATCCTCGATCTTTAAATACATTTTCATGATATCGCCGCACTTCGCATTTCCTACCTCGCCGATACCGTTAGCATCTTCGATAACACCGACATTCCTCGGATTTCTGAAATGATCCATTACTTTTTCGCTGTATAAAGCCATATCTTAACCTCCATAATATCTTACAGTATAAAAGGTGTCTTTCCCGAAACAAGATCTCTCCATACAGGCGAGAACCCGCGCAGATATTCAACAACTTCCTTCACCGATTTTATGATGCATTCAATGTCGTTATCAGTTGTTTCTTCGCTGATGGTCAGACGCAGTGAGCCGTGAGCCACATCATGAACCCTGCCTATAGCCAGAAGCACGTGGCTCGGATCGAGTGAACCCGAAGTGCAGGCGCTTCCTGACGATGCCTGGATACCCTTATCATCAAGCAGCAGAAGTAAAGACTCGCCTTCGATCCCTTCAAAACAGAAATTAACATTACCGGGAAGTCTGCGCTCGGCATCCCCGTTCAATGCGCAGTGGGGGATCTCCTTAAGTCCTTTTATAAGCTTGTCGCGCTTGGCGGAAATATCGGCAGCGTTTTTATCGAGCCCCGCAACCGCTTCCTTTAATGCCTCCGCCATGGCTCCTATACCCGGAACATTCTCGGTTCCCGCACGCTTGCCGCGTTCCTGTGCACCACCCTCGATAAGATTGGTAAGACGGATGCCCTTCTTCGCATACAGGAATCCGACTCCCTTAGGGCCGTGGAACTTGTGCGCCGATGCAGAAAGCATATCGATATTGTCATCGACTACATTTACCGGGATGTGGCCTATTGCCTGAACTGCATCAGTGTGGAACAATACGCCTTTTTTCCTGCAGATCTCACCGATCCGGCGGATCGGCTGGATGGTCCCTATCTCGTTATTGGCGTACATTATCGTCACAAGACAGGTATCCTCACGTATTGCCGCTTCTGCTTCTTCAGGCAGGATCACGCCGTTCTCATGTACATCAAGAAGTGTGATCTCAAAACCGTTTTTCTTCAGTTTCTCAAGAGTGTGAAGCACTGCATGATGTTCAAAAGCAGTTGATACAATGTGCATCTTTCCGGCCTTTTTGCCAAGTTCCGCAGCCGAAAGGATCGCCTGATTATCCGCTTCGCTTCCTCCCGATGTAAAAAATATTTCCTTGGGACTTGCCCCGATCGCCGCCGCAATATCTTCCCTGGCCTGTTCAAGCACTTCCTTGGCTTTCTGTCCGAAGAAATAAAGGCTTGAAGGATTGCCGTAGGTTTCCTGCATCAGCGAAACCATAGTATTGATCGCCGTCTCACTCATGCGTGTGGTAGCGGCATTATCAGCATATATCATTTGTTGTACCTCCGAATCGCTTTACTTTTTTTGCGAATTCAATATACAACTATTTACCTACTATGTCAATAGGTTATTTATAAATTATTTTTCTTAACTCTGATTGTATGATTTCATGTCAGGTCACGCAAAAAAGCTGCCGCTCTTTTGCGACAGCCTTTACAGCATCAGTTTTAACGCGATCCCGGCGCTTTTTATCAGTTCCTCCGTATAAAAAAATTCCCCCGTCGTATGCACATTGTTCATTGCATTGGATACCACGATACCCTCGATCCCGTGCCTGTTGAGTGAGTTGTTGTCGGATCCTCCGAATGTCGTGACGATCGTGGCGGGCCCGTATCCAAGCTCCTTCATGACCGCTTCGTATCGTTTTATCACCGGTGATGTTTCATCCACGTGATAGGCGCTTATCATCTCCTCAGCTTCGAAAATGACCTTTGCGCCGTATAACTGCGCAGCCGACAGGAATTCCGACCTTATCGTTTCGATAACGGAATGTGCCTTTTCCGCATCAAGGCTCCTTACCTCTCCTTCGACACAGGTGCTTTCAGGTACTGTGTTCCTGCCTGTCCCGCCGCTTATAAGTCCGATATTGGCGGTAGTCTCATGATCTATCCTTCCGGATTTTATATTTGATATGGCAAGTGCTGCCGCCATGATAGAAGAAATTCCCTTTTCGGGTTCAAATCCCGCATGTGCGCTCTTTCCTTCGATACGTGCCCCAAAGCTGATGATCGAAGGTGCACGGTTCGCGATCGTGCCGACTTTCCCGTCAAGATCGAATACATAAGCCTGTTTCGATCTGATCCATGAATAATCGAAGATCGAAGAACCTCTGCAATACGGCTCTTCCGCGACAAAGAAAACAACCTCTATATCAGTGTGGGCCAGATTATACTCCCTTATGACCTTCAAGGCTTCAAGGATCGCCGCTATCCCTGTTGCATCATCCGCTCCGAGTACGGTCTTCCCGTCGGATGTCACGCGTCCGTCAGGATGAAATACCGGTTTCTTGCCTTTTCCGGGCGATACCGTGTCCATATGGGCGCAGAACAGTACGGGTTCTCCGTCGGTATTGCCCTCAAGCAGCCCGTAAATATTTCCGAAAGCGGGCCCCTCATCGTATCCGGCATTTTTACGCAGCCTGCTCCCGGCATCATCCGTTTTTACGCTGAGTCCGAGATCAACAAGTTTCCTGTACAGATATCCCGCGATCTCGTTCTCATTAAAGGATTCACTGTCAAAAGACGCAAGCGTCCTGAATTCATCGATCAGACGTAAGTTATCGATCATTTTCCTCTCCCATATGATGCATTATCCCTTCGAGCCCCAAAGAGGCTGTCCGAAAACCTTTCCAACCCGGCTTACAACCGGGCGTGATTCGGTGAAATTACCTCAAAAAACATGAGCTCTGCTCG
>JAILIQ010000140.1 GCA_024695205.1 Lachnospiraceae bacterium | reverse complement strand
TGTATAATATATGCTTTTATCTGATCCGCTTTATCCTTAACCGAATCATAGATACCGGGAACAAATATATAATCACCGAATCTGATATCCTCCGCATCATACAGGAAGGGAAGCATACCCCAGTTGATCAGATTTGAACGGTAACGCTTTGTTGCATATTCTCCCGCGATATTCGCCCAGGCCCCCAAAACCTTCTGGCATGATGCCGCCTGCTCACGTGCCGATCCGTCGCCGGGCTTTCTTGCATAGATCGTGCTTCCGACAGACAGCCTTTCTTCATCGACAGTGATACCGGCATTCTTTAACGCCTGTAATACGGCAGTATATTCTTCTTTAAGAACTGCATCACCCGAACCGGATCCGTCATTAACAGAGCAGCTGTCGGCACTGCCTGAACCTCCGGTCTTACTGCTTAAATAGCCTTCAAGAGCTCTTACCTTCTTCGCCTCGGGTACATAGTTCGGATCCTTCCTCGAAAGTGTGAATTCAGCCAGTCCTAAAGGATTCGAACGATATGATGAAGTCTCTCCCGAAGGGATGAGCTCATCGGTGGTCGTTACGGGATCATGGATCTCGCTTACGCATTTTACGAGCAGATCCTTTCCCAGTGCCTTCATTGCGGGCCAGTCCTTGATGTTGGGACCGAACTGTATATCGGTCTCGGGCTCGGCTTTTCCTACGCAGTCAAGGACACGCTTTTCGTAAATGGATCTGTCAAAGAAATACTTAGGTCTTGTAAAGTCTATTCCTTCAAGCTCATCCGCACCTGTAAGTCTTCCCTTGTTGGCTGCGGTCGCAGCGATCGAACGTGCATCCATAAGCGCAACCGATGAGATCTGTCCGTTCTGCAGCTTAGAACCTTCCCTGTTCGGGAAATTACGTGTTGAATGCCTGATCGAGAATGCATTGTTTGCGGGAGTATCTCCGGCGCCGAAGCAGGGACCGCAGAATGCTGTCTTGATCACGGCACCTGCTGCGATAAGGTCAGCAGCCCTTCCGTTCTTAACAAGCTCCATATAAACAGGCATTGAAGCAGGATAAACGCTAAGCGAGAACTTGCCGTTGCCGGTATCGGCACCGCGAAGTATATCGGCAGCGTCACAGATATTTTCGAATCCTCCGCCCGCGCATCCGGCAATGATCCCCTGCTCAACATAAATCTTACCGTCTTTGATCTTATCCGTAAGCGAATATTCGATCGCATCACCAAAGCTTACCCTGGCTCTTTCTTCACACTCATGCAGATAATCGGCTGGACTTTCAAGCACCCGGGCGATCGGATATGCCTTGCTCGGATGGAAAGGCATGGCGATCATCGGCTTTATCGAACCAAGATCGATCTTTATCATCGAATCATAATAAACGGCGTCACCGGTCTTAAGCTCCTTGTAGGCTTCAGGTCTTCCGTGTATATCAAACCATTCCCTGACTTTGTCATCGGTTTCCCAGACAGACGAAAGACAGGTGGTCTCAGTTGTCATTACATCGATTCCGATCCTGAAATCAACCGATAATTCCCTGATTCCTGGTCCGACGAATTCGAGAACCTTGTTCTTCACAAACCCGGAGTCAAACGTAGCGGCAATGAGGGCAAGCGCAACGTCCTGGGGTCCGACACCGTAAGAAGGCTTTCCTTCAAGGTAAATACCGACAACTTCGGGCATATTGATATCATAGGTCTTATTCAGAAGCTGTTTGGCAAGCTCGCCTCCGCCCTCGCCTACAGCCATTGTGCCGAGTGCGCCGTAACGTGTATGCGAATCCGAACCAAGGATCATACCGCCGCATTCGGCAAGCATTTCACGGGCATACTGATGTATTACGGCCTGATGAGGCGGAACATAAACTCCGCCGAATTTCTTCGCACAGGTAAGCCCGAAGAAATGATCGTCCTCATTGATCGTACCGCCTACCGCACAAAGTGAATTGTGACAGTTGGTAAGAACGTAAGGAAGCGGGAATTCTTTCAGTCCGCTTGCTCTGGCTGTCTGGATTATGCCGACATAAGTTATGTCATGGGAAGTGATCTTGTCGAATTTTATTTTTAAATGCTTCCCGTCATCTCCGGTATTATGCTTTGTAAGGATATCAAAGGCAAGGGTATTTCTCTTAAGCTCTTCCTTTGACCTATTAATGCCCTTGGCAGACAGTCTGGCGGAAGCATCCGCTCCGTCCTCGATAATTGTCGATCCGTTGAGCAGGTATGCTCCGTTTTTGATCAGGTCCATTTGTTTTTTCTCCTAATAATCTGTTATTTTTCGTTACCTTTCACAGTCTTATAAAAAGATAATCCCGAAAGATCCTTTTTAAGGCTGTTCAATAG
>JAILIQ010000094.1 GCA_024695205.1 Lachnospiraceae bacterium | reverse complement strand
ACGAAGCCGAGGACAGAAGAGACCGCATACCGCCAATCCGGGACCACGTTGGCTGTCATGCCCAGATAAGCGTCCGGGGAATCCGAGAAGCTAAAGGTTCCGAATCCCAGCAGATAATCTCCGAGCATGGCCAGGATCATGGCATATGTACCAAACAGTATCTTTTGTCTTGAAGTCAAGTTTTTCATCATACGGACCTCCCGATAAACTGCTCAATCTCTTCCACGTATTCCTTCGGATGCGCTGCCATATAGCCGCAGTGCTGATATCCGGGGCGGATCGTGAGCTCTGCCTTGGGTATGTACACGGGGATTGCTTTTCCGGAAAGCTTCAGTTCTAAATCCTTTTCTCCGAAGTCCAGATACAGCTTCTCTTGTTCTTCATCCGTCAGCTTCCTCAGATCGTAATGACAGCAGGCGTGGCAGATCGTGTCGATACCTTGCGGCGTGACTCGTTCAAAGTTTTTCGCCATTAACCGGGCAAACTCATCACCGTACATCTTAACCAGCATGGAACAAGACTTGCCTTTAAGCTTTGCGGAAAGCTTCTTCCTCTTTCGGAACATCCTGCTTACGAGCCACTCTGCAAAGCCCGCGCTGTTCTTATAAGAGCCCTGAAAGTACTGGCTCATCTGACCGTACAGATCCGATCCGGATATCATCATCGGGGCAAGCAGGATAACTGTCGGATCGTTCCGGTTCCCATATTCATTGATAAACACTTAAAATACCTCTTATTATCATTAGTCAATGCTAACCACTATGCAAAAAAGAGACTCATACTTTTCCTTCGGACTCGCTGTCCACAGGACTGTGTTTTGCTTTCGCTCCCGGAGGTAATCGATGGGGCTTCACGGCATCTTCCGGAATCGCCCAGGCATGTCCGAAACGCTCACAACCGGGAATACGGCCATTCAAAACATACTGATTAACCCACCGGACAGAAATGCCCCATTTACTTGCGGTCTCCTGAACTGACAGGTATCCTTTCAATTCTGCACCTCTATTTCTCCCAACAAGCCTCTACGGATGATGCGGCCAGTATTAGTTAGCCATTTCTAACCCGACTTTATATTATATTCCATTTCCGGAATAAATCAAGGGGTAGTTGAAAAATTGCTGATAAACAAGATACAGCTCAAGCAATGCATCCAGATCTTCTTTTACGACTTCCCGTACCATACGAAACACCCCGCGTCCGTTATTATTACCCTATCCTGTGCAATAATACCCAGTCCCGACTGGATCTTATTCGGGATATCTTCCATCAGCTTTTTGACATCCTTCACGCCGACAACATTACCGGCATCGTCAATACCGATATAAATGGTACCGCCCTAAGCATTGGCAAAGCCGCAAATCCACTTCAGGTATTCATCCCGCCAGGATTCCTTATATTCGATGTTTTGACTTTCTGCCATAAATTATCTCCCTTCACTCTTGATCCTGTGATAATCCTCCATATCAACATCAAGAGTAATCGTCTTCTTTAAGGTGTTGCTCATTCGCTGTAAAAGACTCACGACTTCCACATGGATCGAGGCGTCTATTTTGATGTCAGAGCCTCCGTTCGTTCGCGGAAACAAATCAGCTGCCCGCCGTGATGGAGTCCCTGCTTGTCTGCAAACCTCAGACTATTTCTTTGTGCCGCGGATAACCATTGTAACTGAAACAGACGTATCCCACTGCTTGATACCTGATCGATACAATCTGAACCTTTCTTCGTATTTATCGTTGACAGCAGATATTGCTTTATCGGCATGATCCGAATGCACAGATCGTATTGCCTCAAGAGACGACTGCCTACCTGCCTCTATCATAGTTTCTGCCATCTTATCGGAATACTTTGCTGCGTCGGGCGTCAGATCAATGATCGCAAAGCCGGTGGTGACGTCACTAAAACCATGACTTTCCATTGAAGCGGGAAGCTCAGCCTCGGACATTGGAAACTGACAGACATTATACTTTTTCAGTTCATCTTCCGATTGGAATGCTGTCCCATAATTCTTTTTCTTCGTTCGTCATTTTCAGACACGGAGCCGAACAATGAATCCCTTTTCTCGCTGAAAGACACAGGCAGACTCCGCCGGGCTTCAATACCCGTATTTGCTCTCCCCAAAAGGCTGACGGCTCAATATGTTCCTGCACTGTATTGGAAATGGTAACGTCAAAAAAATCGTTTTCAAAAGGGAGATGCGTTGCATTGCCCTCAAGAAAATCTATACCTGCTATGTTTTCCTGTGCAAATGAAATAAAATTACTGTCTCTGTCAATTGCAGTGATCTGTGCTTTGGGATACCATCTGTGCAGCGACTCGGCAAGTGCTCCGGGGCCACATCCGATCTCCAAAATTATCAAATCCCTGTTGTGATCCAGATTGAACAATTTCTCATACTGTGCAAAGAAAATGTCATCAAATCTCAGTTTTCTGCTGAGATACAGTGTCATAACGCCCTGCACATGGTCTGACCAAATGCTATTCATGTTCTCCTCCGTAAATATAGATTGCCACCCTATCATCCATATCACTCACTTACCCCGGCTCGGGTGAGCTTAACGACACATTCTGTATGCCTCGGAGCAGCAGGTCAAATAAGAAGACTTGTATTCGGCCCACTGTCTCATCCCAATGAAGGAATGGGCAATTTCCCGGTACCGGTCAGGGTTGAGACAGTAAGATGAATATCGGCAGAGCGATAAACGGAAATTTAGCGATTAGAGCTTCATGAAAGACTTGATTTCTTGTTCCAAGAGACGAAATACGTTTGCAACCAGATAGCCATCAGCGATTGCATGATTTAGACGAACGGTCACAGGCATGACAAGCCTACCGTTTTCTTCTCT
>JAILIQ010000083.1 GCA_024695205.1 Lachnospiraceae bacterium | reverse complement strand
TCGGGGATCCTAAAACCGCATTGTCTGATGCCTTCCATGATGCCCATGGCCACTATGTCGGCCATCGCAGCGATAGCGGTATAGCCGCGGCCGGAAAGAACTATATCCTGGCCGACGGCTATAGAGTTGTAGTACACGGTATCGGTCCTGAAAACATCAGAAGGAGAGAAAATAACACCTGCTTCCCTGCAGGCATCACAGAAGCCGTTGAAACGTTCCGTGATAACACCGCCGACCCCGGGATCAGGGGAAGCGAGCGCGATCTTTCTGTGGCCTTTTCCGATAAGATATCTGGCGGCAAGATAACCGCCTCTGTAATCGTCGATACCTATATTTACGACCTTTTCATCGGTGTATGTGTCGATGAAAACGGCAGGAGCCTTAAGTCCTTTGAGGATCTCCGCAACATCGTTTCCGAGTACACCTATGAATATTGCACCATCAACATTCCATGCGGAAAGGAAGGGCAGTATGTTGTGTACGTCGGGGACGCAGCGCAGCAGCAGATAATAATCGCGGTTCCTTACATAGCGTTCGAGAGCCGAAACAACGTAAGTATAGTAAGGACTTATCGTATACTCCTCAGAGGGGCTGATGTAGGGAACGACCAGTCCTATCATGCGGTTCTGCGTTCCGGCGAGGGAACGGGCAGCAGCACTTGGCTGATAGTTGGTCTCCTTTATGATATTTTCAATACGGAGTCTTGTTTCCTCCGAAACCTTATGGTAGTTGCCGTTGATGACATTTGAGACCGTTGCGGTACTTACACCTGCACGCTCGGCAATATCTTTAAGATTCATACGGTCTTTACCTCTTTTCCGAAATAATATAATATTCCCACGGATCAAGCGAATCGGGGAGTGTCTGGCTGCCGGCCGCACCCTCCGGGGAGACGGAGCTTCCCGTAAAAAGAACATCTGCCGGTGAGGATATCCCTGCTCCGGCCCAGTCGATGTTTTCACGGGTGCCTTTTGAAAGATTGAAGACACATACGATACTGTCCCCGTCAAGCTGCCGCCTGTATGCAAAAATGTTCCTGTCTTTAAAATCCAGATATTCGATCCCGGCTCCGAACCTTCCGGCATACAGTGCCGGGTGTTCTTTCTTAAGCTCGGAAAGAGAACGGATCAGAGAACTGTAATCACCCGTTCCCGAAGACCAGAGTATCGGGTCTTTTTCCATAAATGCTATATTATGATCGTAGCCTATCTCGTTGCCGGAATAGATCATGGGCATACCGGGCATTGTAAATACCACACCGAACATTGCCGGGAGATTTTCCTTTGAAAAACCTTCCATGATGGTCCTGTCATAGGAATTGACATCGTGGTTGTCGAGATAAAACATCGCAAAGTCATTCTCGGGAAGCTTTTGAAGGTACAGCTTCAGCTTGTCCGGAGATTTGCCGTGTGAAACGCTTACAAGCGCTTCGTAAAATTTTGCGGCATAATTGCAGTCAAAAGCTTCTTCGAGCAGTGTGGTATTCTGCCCTCCGAGATCCTCTTCAAGGAAGAACAAAGGCTTGATCTTTTCAAGTTCCTGTCTTGCTTCGTGCCAGAAATCAGCAGGAACACCCACCGCATAATCACATCTGAAACCGTCTATATCACATTCTTTTACCCAGAAAGCCATTGATTCGGTCATGGCACGCCGCATTTCGGGATTATCGTAATTCAGATCGGCAACGTCGGGCCAGCCCATGCCTTCGGGAGATATGATCTTTCCGTCTTTAGTCGTATACCAGTCGGGATGGTCCTTTATCCATGCGTTGTCCCATCCCGTATGGTTGGCGACCC
Source organism: Lachnospiraceae bacterium (assembly GCA_024695205.1). Classification (GTDB taxonomy): domain Bacteria; phylum Bacillota; class Clostridia; order Lachnospirales; family Lachnospiraceae; genus RUG11977. The sequence continues at coordinate 498 of JAILIQ010000083.1, read as the reverse complement.
AGTCAAGTATGATATGAAAACCCATACTGTGGGCGTGTTCCGCTAGCTTCTTAAAGTCCTCGAAGGTGCCGAACTCCGGATTGACTGCGCAATAGTCGTCAACGGAATAGTACGAACCGAGAGTGCCTGAGCGGTTTGTCCTTGAGATGGGAAATATCGGCATGAACCAGAGTGTGTTGATGCCCATATACCACAGTTCGTCAAGATGTTCTTCAAAATCACGGATCGAGCCGGATGCGGAATACTGCCTTAAATTGACCTCATAAATAACAGCATCTTTTGTCCAGGAAGGAGCAGTACCGGGGATATCCGCGGGATCGCTGCTTTTTGATCCTGTGCAGCCTGTAAGGACTGCGATCGATATCAATATCGTTATACTTATGATTAATTTTTCCATTGTAATCGCCTTTCAAAAACACTGAAATCAGAGACATCCCGGTTCGGGATATCTCTCCAAAGCGATTAACCGATTTAACTATAAATTAACTAAAAGAGTTT
>JAILIQ010000080.1 GCA_024695205.1 Lachnospiraceae bacterium | reverse complement strand
GGGAGACGGGAGTATTGAGCCCGTTGTCAGTACAGGTGCCGGATTTGAGTCGGTTACCACGCTGCTTGAGGCAGGTTCGATGTATCTTCAGGTAGGAGCCAATGAAGACCAGAATATGGAGGTCAGGATCCCCAGAGTCGATCCCATGACTCTTGGTATAGCAAATGTAAATGTCTGCACGCAGGAAGGTGCAGATGCTGCAATTACCGCATTTGACAGGGCTGTAAACGAAGTATCCGCCATCCGCGCAAAGCTCGGCGCATACCAGAACCGTCTTGAGCACAGCATCACCAATCTGGACACCACAGGCTTTAACCTGACAGAGGCTATGTCGCGTATCGAGGATGTTGATATGGCCGAAGAAATGACCGAATTTACTCAGCAGAACGTACTCGACCAGGCAGGAACTTCGATGCTTGCACAGGCGAACCAGAGACCGCAGAACATCCTTCAGCTTCTGCAGGGTTGATGCTGACGGGCCGGTTGTTTAGATAATCTACTGCAGGGAGATCATTATGGATAAGGAGAAACAGAGAGATTTTACGATGCGCATCACTCAGGCCAACAGAACAGAGCTTCTGGTCATTACCTATGACATTCTGCTTGAGGAGATCGATGAGGCCGGAAGAAACTTTAAAGCCGGCGATATTACGGAATATGTAAGATCAATGAAGAGCGCACAGCGTTTTGTTGCGGAGCTGATGAGCACTCTTGATTATAAGTATCCTGTTTCGGCGCAGCTGCTGCGTTTGTATGAATATGTACAGCGCGTCCTTATTAAAGGAGAGATGGCAAAAAAGCCCGAAAACCTTGATTCTGCCAGAAATGTCATTACGGGATTAAGAAATGCATTTGCCAAAGTGGCTCAAACTGACGATTCGGCGCCTCTGATGGAAAATACACAGAGCGTTTTCGCAGGTCTGACATACGGCAAGGGAAGCCTCAACGAGACCGACCTGGACCCCAATGCCACGAATCGCGGTTTTCTTGCATAATCCTTTTAATACATTCCGATATATCCTGTAAATACAAAAAAGATCCGAATACATCCGGGTCTTTTTTGTGTGGGGTAAGCGTCTGCCTCCGGGACAAGTATGTCTGCCTTGGTGCAAGTGTGTTCACTCCGGTGCAGGTATGTCTGCCTTGTTACAAGCCCGTCTGCCTTGTTACAAGCCCGTCTGAGGTCATGGGCTGAGTGAACATATACATTTGAAGTTGGCAACATGTCTGAAATATGATAAATTGAAAATGGCACGAAGTACTTTTGACACTTTAATTATTGCGAAAGGGATCGTTAAAAACCATTGAAATGAAAAAATATAAGAACAGGATACAAAGAGCAAAAAAACCGGGGCTTTCCCTCACTTCGGCCATAATCCTCATGCTGGCGGTCATGGCCGTTTTTTCGGCATGTTCGTCCGGGTCCGGAAATGACATGCAGGAGACAGGTTCGGAGTGGAAATATACCGAAGAGGTTCCTGATGTGCCCGATGACAGGCGGCTTGTGGTTTATACATCCCATAAAGCGGAGGTTTATGAACCGATCATCAGGGAATTCGAAGAAAGGACCGGAATCTGGGTGGATACGGTGCAGGGCGGAACAAAGGCGATTCTTGAAAGGATCAGGAACGAGTATGATTTCGGCGGGATAGATATCATGTTCGGAGGCGGAGTCGAAACACTCAATTCCTATAAAGACTGCTTTGATCCGTACAGGGCCGGGGAAGAAGACCGGATAATCGAGGGGCTCGGATCGGGAGACGATCTGTGGACACCGTTTACCGAGCTTCCGATAGTTTTTATTTATAATACCATGATCCTTTCCGAGGAAGAAGCGCCTCAAAGCTGGGATGAACTTTTTGATGAAAAGTGGGCCGGAAAGATATCATTTGCGGATCCGTTTAATTCCGGAACGAGTTATACGATCCTGTCAGCGCTGATACAGATGAAAGCGGGGAAATCTTCCGTAATACCGGGTAATTACGCGGAAGAAAGAAGCGTGATCTCGGCCTTTATGGCGCAGCTTGAAGGCAATCTTGCGGCCGGATCGGGGCAGGTGCCGCAGGAAGTGGCGGACGGTATAAGAACGATAGGCATAACCCTTGAAGAGACGGCGCTCAGATGGATAGCCGACGGTGAGCATATCGGCATGATATATCCCTCGGACGGAGTCGTGGCGGTTCCTGACGGGTGTGCGCTCGTCAAAAATGCCCCTCACCGCAAAAACGCCGAAAAATTCATTGATTTTATCATAAGCAGGGACGTACAGCGGTATATGGTTGAAAATATGTACAGACGGACCGTGCGGAGCGATATAGAGAATCCCGGATATTTCAGGGAGATCAGGCTCACGGATTTTGACACTGCAAGATCCGGCGAGGACGAAGAGCGCATTCTTAAGCTATGGCGCGAGCAGGAAGCGGAGTAAGTCCGGATTGGCAGATAGCCCGGGATAAGCTTCGATGATGTAACTCTCGACATGGAGGTTGAATATGAACTGGATCAAAAGGTCTTACAAGTTCAGGATATTTGTATGCTTTCTTACTTTATCGGTGGTCTTTATCCTGATCAGCGGCCTGTTTTCCGTGCAGCTTTTCAGAATGAAGATCAACCGTGATTTTGTCACAAATGATACGGAAGCGTTCGGGAAGATCAGCTTAAGCCTGTCATCGGCATTTGAAAGGGCACAGACTGTTCTTGAAAATATCAGAAAAAACGATATCATCGCGGATTCAGGGGAAAGAGACAAAGCGGGATTTCGAAGGGTGAACGCGGAATTGTTTGAAAATAGCCGCCAGATAAGGGATTTTTCCTCGGTTTCGATCTATGAAAACGGGAATTGTACATATTCTACATCTGTAGGCGTGGCGGAAGAAAAACTTCCGGAGTATTTCTCGATCCTGAGCAGTGCACGTTCTGCAGGAGGAAACACTGTATTTTCACTGATGAACGGTATTTCCGGAGCGGCAGGCAGGGAAAACAGCGGACCGGTGCTTGGGATAGCCGGTAATCTCGGTGACGGGGAAAGCTGTATCGTCAGGATCGACCGGCAGGGCTTCGATAGTCTGCTAAGCGGCCTTGTGACTTCGGGAAAGGGCTTTATTCTTGCAAATTCTTTCTGGGAGCCTGTTTATACCTCAGGAACCGCCGATACTGAGATACTTGCCGGTTTCAGGAACAACATACTTTCGGGGAAGAAGTTTTCCGAAGGCTTTCCGGACAATGCCTATGTATGCAGGATCGGAGATACCGGATTATGGGGTATTTACATAACGCCGCCCGTAATGATCGGTTCCGCGGTGCGTTCAATGTACAGGATACTGATCCTTCTGACTGTCATAAGTATCGCTCTAAGCCTGTTTATGTCGAACCGGCTGTCCAATTCTCTTTCCCAGCCTATCGGTGCTCTGACCAGGGCAATGAAAAGGCTGAGGGGCGGAGATCTCGACACCCGCATGGAAACCGACAGAGAGGATGAATTCGGTCAGCTTGCCGCAGGCTTTAATAAGATGTCCGGCCAGCTCAAGAGCTATATGGAGGAACGTATAGAAAAGGAAAAGGAGCTCAACAGAACGCAGATCGGAATGGTCACGGCGCAGCTGAACCCGCATTTCCTGTACAATACGCTGGACACGATCAAGTGGCTTGCGAAGGACAACGGGGTACAGACCATTGCGGATCTGTCCTCGAAGCTTGCGAAGATACTGAGAAGGAGCATTTCCGGACCCGCATTCTGCACACTGAACGAGGAACTTGAGCTTGTGCGGAATTACTGTGATATACAGGAAGTACGCTTTGACAATAAATTCGGGTTTTCAATAGATGCGGATCCGGCGCTTGGGAATTGTGTGATCCCGAAGCTCATAATCCAGCCGATAGTGGAGAACAGCATCATTCACGGACTTGCCGATTATGATTCGGGCAGGATCGCGATCGAAGTCCATAAGGTGACGGCGGCCGGGAACGGATCGGTGGGAGTAAACGAAGATATGAAGATTCCCGTCAGCGGCAGGGAAGAGTATGATGACGGAGCGGAGGGGTATCGTCCGCATTCCGGCGCGCTCGGTATCGATGAGAACAGAGAGGCAGGAAAGCCCTGTGGCGGGATCATTGTGATAAGCGTTACGGATAACGGGTGCGGGATCGACGATGAGACAGCGATGCGGTTAAGAAACCGCGACAGAAAAGGACTGGCGGGACATATCGGCCTGCTCAATGTCGATACGATAATAAGGCTTAATTACGGCAGCGAGTACGGTCTGACGGCCGAACGCGCCGGCGAGAGCGGCACGAAGGTTACGCTTACTCTGCCGGAGATGAGGAGGGCATGATATGATACGTGTTTTGGTTGCGGACGATGAGAATCTCGTCAGGAAAGGGATCGTAAATGATACGGACTGGCAGCTGATCGGCTGTGAGGTCATAGCCGAGGCGGCCAATGGGGAAGAAGGGCTTGAAAAGGCGCTTGAACTGAAGCCCGATCTGATCGTTTCCGATATAAGGATGCCGAAACTGGACGGTCTGAAGATGGTAGAACAGGTACTTGAGGAGCTTCCGAAGATCAAAGTCATCTTTCTGACCGCCTACGGAGATTTTGCATATGCGCAGCAGGCCATAAGACTCGGGGCCTGTGACTATATCCTCAAACCCTTTGAGGACGGGGAGCTTGAAGCTGCGATCCAGAGGCTGATACAGCAGAACATCCTGTCTCAGGGAAGTGTGCGGGCAGAGGATCTGATCCCCCTGAAAGCCCCTGGGGAGATCGAAAACAAGTATATCAGGAACGCTGTCGAATACATCGGGCAGCATTATATGGAGCCGGGGATCAGTATCGGTCAGATCGCGGACGCGCTGGCTCTGAGCGAAGGGTATTTAAGCAGGCTTTTTAAATCGGAAACCGAGTACAGCATCAATTCTTATATCACGCGGTATCGCATCAGGACGGCCGCGAAGCTCCTTGACGACGTACAGAACAAGGTTTATGAGGTCGCGGAGCTTGTGGGATATCAGGATATCACTTATTTTTCGACTACGTTTAAGAAACTGACGGGCTTTGCGCCGTCACAGTATCAGAAGACTTAAGGTCACGATATTAAAAACATGTCAGATTTAACAATGAAATGTCAGTTTTGACCAGTTCATTTTGTGAAATTTTGATCTTATAATCCATCCTGTAATCAAAAAACCGTCTTAAGGCACATTGGCGTGATGCGTCAGTGAACCGGATACGACGACAGATCACAGGAGGAGAAACATGAAAAAGATTATTGCAATGTTACTTGTATGCGCAATGTGCATAGGCGCACTTGCAGGCTGCTCAAAGAGCGGCAGTGACAACCAGGGAAATGCCGGAGGCAAGCAGGAAGAGCTGACCGGTATCGACAAGATAATCAGGGAAGCCGAAGGAATGACCCTTGAAGAACTTGCCAAAAAAGCCATTGAAGAGTCAAAGGGCAAGACCTTCTACGGTGTGGGTAATTCAAGCCGCGGTAAGTCGGCATTACCTAAGTTCATTGAGTATCTGCAGACCATTGATTCAAGCTACACAATGGAATTTGAATGGCAGCAGCCCAAGAACAACAAGATATTTGAGCAGCTTACGGCCGATTCGCTCAAGAGCACAGGAACATTTGCGATGACTCTTATCCAGGACGGAAACCAGATCCAGTCCAAGATGGTCGATACAAACATTCTTCGTACATTTATCCCCAAACAGTGGGCAGAGGCCAATAAGACAACGGCTGACGCATACAAGGGATATCTTCCCCTTCAGACGCTTAACAAGGTATTTGAGTTCAACAATACAGGCAGCGCCAAGTTCACCAACTGCTGGGATTTCGTTTACGACGGCAATCATTCTCTGTACATGGACATCGATTCCGAGCTTGTAGGCAAGAACTTCCTTTACATGCTTACTGAGGATAAGTATGCGGGATATTTAAAGGACGCTTACGATCAGCTTGACAGCTCGAAAAAGTCATATTTTGATCCCGTCATCAATGCGATGGCATCGGATGCAGCGGACCTCGGTCTCGGAGCAAACGGAAAATATGCACTTGCATGGATCAAGCTCTGGGTTGAGAGCTACAACGCACAGACCGATGACGGTCCTATCTGTAACACACTTGTAAGCAAATCGGCTACCGATCAGTCGGGACTTCTGGTTTATTCAAAACTCCGTTCGGTAGAGGAATCTGCTGACGTTTCCGTAAATAACATCACAGTAGCCGCATATCAGGACAATTATGTGGGAATCGGCGGATACGGTTACAACCATTATCTGTTTGTTACCAAGAACAGTCCTCTTCCCTGGACCGCATGTGCATTTATCGCATATATGACCTGTACACAGGAAGGCTTCTCGGCATGGGGCAAGGACATGGGCGGATATTCGTCAAATCCCGATGTAGCGGCACAGACAGAGGCTGTTTACAACCACAGCAAAGGCGGCTGCGACGAAAACGGCAATGTCGTATTTGACGCCAAGAACGACAGGGGTTATGACTGGTGGGTAAATACAGGCAAACTCGTTCTCGAGGATCCCGAATACTGCTCAAAAGTAGCATTTACCGTAGGAAGCTGGATCGAAATGCTGACCAAGTACAGCGAGTGATGATCGTGTGGGACAGCTGCGTCACGGAGATTAAACATGACTAAAAACAAGATCAAAACCTATTTTTCAAAACCTCAGAATATAATACTTTTACTGTTCGGAGTGTTGCTGACCTTCAGCACCGTCGCTCCGATAGTAGCGATCGTACAGGACACGATGAAGATCCATCCCGGAACGATCGACCAGCATCTGACAGGCAAGGCAAGCGGCTACAGCCTGGTCAACTATGTTGATCTGTTTACCAGCAGGCTCGCAGCCGCGAACCTCTGGAAGCCTCTTTTAAACACCGTACTGCTCGCGGTATTTACATGTATCATTTCCATCCTGTTCGGCGGGATCTTCGCGTTCCTGGTGACCAGAACGAATATGAGATACAAGAAATACCTGAGTTCGATCTTCATATTCCCGTATATAATGCCGCAGTGGACACTTGCGGTCGTATGGCAGAATATGTTCAACTCGAATGCGATAACAGGTACTTCGGACGGGCTTCTGGCATCTCTGTGGGGCATAACGCTTCCGAAATGGTGGTGCATGGGCCTGTTCCCGAGTGCACTGGTGCTGGGACTGCATTACGCTCCGTTTGCGTACATCCTGATCGGCGGCATTTTCAAGAACATGGACGCCAATCTTGAGGAGGCAGCAACGATACTTGATACACCGCGGTGGAAGATCATGTCAAGGGTTACATTGCCTATGATCAAGCCTGCGATCCTGTCTACGATACTTCTTGTATTCGGCAGCGCGATGGGAAGCTATCCCGTACCGCATTATCTGGGGCTTACGACATTATCGACCAAGTATATCTCCCTGAATTCGAAATACACCGGAGAGGCCAGTATACTTGCGATCATAATGATGATATTCGGCGTACTGATCCTGGGACTTAACCAGATGAGCCTGAAGAGCCGCAAGAATTATACGACGGTTACGGGCAAATCGGGCCAGCTGACGAAGATCAATCTGGGCAGGGTCGGAAAATACGTTATAGGTATCATTTTCATACTCGTTACTTTCTTTACGAGTATCTGGCCGATCATGCTGTTCGCGCTTGAGACATTCCTTCCGAATCCGGGCGATTACAGCTTCCTGTATACGGGCGATCTGAACAATCTGACCACGAAGTGGTGGATGACCAGTGAAAATGTTTCCGAAAACGGTCTGTACGGGCAGTTCGGTATCCTGTACAATCCGACGATCTGGAACGCTTTCTGGGGAACATTAAAGCTTGCGTTCATCTGTGCCTTCATTGCCGGAACGATCGGAACCCTGATCGGTTATGCCGTATCGAAGAACCGCAGGTCAAAATGGGCGAATTACGTCAACAACATGGCGTTCCTGCCTTATCTTATGCCCTCGATAGCTGTGGGCGCGGCATTTTTTATCCTGTTCTCAAATGAGCACGTGAACCTGTTCAATACCTATACGCTGCTGGTCATTGCGGGTGTCGTAAAATACATACCGTTTGCCTCAAGAAGCTCGCTGAACTCAATGCTGCAGCTCTCCGGCGAGATCGAGGAGGCAGCGATAATACAGGATATTCCCTGGCACAAGAGGATGCTCAATATCATCATCCCGATACAGAAATCCTCTATCATAAGCGGCTATACGCTGCCGTTCATGACATGCTTAAGAGAGCTGTCACTGTTCCTGCTTTTATGTACGCAGGGCTTCATATTGTCAACAACACTGGATTACTTTGATGAAATGGGTCTGTACGCATTTTCGAGCGCGATAAACCTGATCCTGATCATTACGATATTATTGTTCAACACACTGGTCAACAAGCTCACCGGAGCGAGTCTTGACAGCGGTATAGGAGGAAGCAACTGATGCCTGAGATAACTTTGAGAAATATCACAAAACGCTGGGGAAAATTTTTCGGCGTTGACAACCTGAATCTTGATATAGCTGACAATTCCTTTATAACGCTGCTCGGTCCGTCCGGCTGCGGAAAGACCACGATCCTTCGTATGATAGCGGGTCTTGAGACACCTACGAGCGGTCAGATCAAGATCGGCGACAGGGTAGTGTTCGATTCGGATGCGGGCATCAATATACCCGCCAATAAGCGTAAAGTGGGCTTTCTGTTCCAGAACTACGCATTATGGCCGAATATGACCGTTTATCAGAACATCTCGTTCGGTCTTAAAAATGTCAAGGAGGAACTGGATTCCTTCGATCCCGCCGCAAAGCAGGCTCAGGATATGATCCGCGCTCTTGCGAACGGCAGGCGCATTAAGGAAGAGATCGAGGACTGCAGGGGAAAAGACGGAAAGATCGACAAAAACAAGGCATATATAAAGCTTATCGATACATTTACATTATCGATGTTCACAGCGAAAGAACTCTTTGAGCTCGGTATTCACGAGGCTTCCGATCCGGTAAAGGCCGCACAGGAAAAACGAGGTATTTACGAAAACAAACTTAAGGCGCTTCAGGATGCCTATAAAGCCAAAGGACAGGAGCTTGACGGCGAGGGCCGTATCCTGCAGGGCGGAAAGGTTCTGCGCGGAGTCAGGAAACTTACAAAAGAAGAGATCGATTCGAAGGTACGCCGGGTTTCAAGGATCGTTAAGATCGGAATGTTCATGGACAGATATCCTGCGGAGCTTTCGGGCGGACAGCAGCAGAGAGTGGCGATCGCGCGTACTCTGGCTCCCGAACCCGAGGTCCTGTTCATGGATGAGCCCCTTTCGAACCTTGATGCCAAGCTTCGCCTCGAGATGAGATATGAGCTCCAGCGTCTCCATGTTGAGACCGGAAGCACTTTCGTATACGTAACGCACGACCAGATGGAGGCGATGACCCTCGCTACACGTATCTGTCTCGTAAATAACGGTGTTCTGCAGCAGTATGACGCACCGCTTGACGTATACAACAGGCCCGCTAACCTGTTTGTAGCCGACTTCGTAGGCAATCCTTCGATCAATTTTGTTGATGCGAAGGGTAAGCAGGAGGCGGACGGTTCCTTCAGGCTTGATATCCTCGACACGGTTTCGGCAAAGTTCATCCCGAACGGGAAGATCAATATGGAAAAATGGTTCTCGGACAGGGATTCCGGCGAAGAAAAACGCAAGAATGCCGAGGCCGAGAGGCTGAAGGACAAGAAGGCCGTTGAAAAGTCCAATAAGGACGAGGTCTTCAAATATCATGTCGCAAAGGTCGAGGAAGAGGATTTCAGCATTCAGGACGAGCCCGTGATCACCAATGAGGATTTCGTGCTTGCCATCAGACCCGAATCGATCGCGATCGATCCGGACAGAGCAGACAGCCGCGGAACCCTTGAAGCTACGGTTTACGGCGCAATGCCCACAGGTATGGAATCCACACTGAAGCTCCGCATCGGCGAGTTCCTTCTGACCGGCGTGATCTTCGGCGGTGTGACCTACGCCATCGGGGAGAAGCTGAAGATCTCCTTCGGAAGTACCAATATTCTCCTGTTTGACAGGAAATCCGGCAAAGCAGTATGCGCCGGAAGACTTGAAGTCTGAATCCGGGTATTATACATGTATATATGGGGCTCCGCGCAAGACAAGAAAATCCCCCGACTAAAACAAGATAGGTTCACAAACGGCTTCCGCGTGGTGAAATTCTAAATCCGCTTTTCAAAAGCACACCCGTTTGCAAAACAAGCTAAACTCGCTTACGCTCAGACAGTAGCTTGTTTTGCAAATGTGCTTTTTCAAACCGGATAAGAATTTCTACCACTTGTGCAGATTGTTTGTGAACCTATCTTGTTTCAGCCTGGGGATTTTTTCCTGCTTGCGCGGGGCATTTTCCATTAACCCGGAAGGTACAATTTCCGTACACGATAATACATGTTTTGTATAAAATAGTTTGTTGAATTATGACAGGGATTCGTGTATAACGTTTTAGTTGGTCGGGCGAAAAGAGGCAGTTTGCTTAGCCGGCCGGTTAGTTGACCAGTGTGTGTATGGATTTGGATTTGGAGAGTAATATGAAGCAACAAAAGACATCAATCTTAAATATGACAGAGGGCAATCCTGTCTCTCTGATCATTATGTTTTCAATCCCGATGCTGATCGGGAATCTGTTCCAGCAGCTGTATAATCTGGTGGATTCGGTAATAGTGGGACAGTTGGTGGGCGCGGATGCCCTTGCGGCGATCGGAGCCACAAACTCCGTTACATTCCTGTTCTTTGCGTTGTGTAACGGTATCGGAAACGGCGGAGGCATCATCACCTCGCAGTTTTTCGGAAAGGGCAGTCCTTCGGAAGTTAAGAGCTGTATCGCAAATACGGCTTATATCATGCTTGTATTTCCGCTTGTGGTCGGAGTTACGGCGTTCTTCCTTTCGGAGCCGCTTCTGAACCTGCTTGATACGCCTCCTGAAATAATGGCTGATTCGGTAGCTTACATGCGCATCATGTGCGTAAGCATCATATTTGTATCACTGTACAATTTTGCATCGTCAATGCTGAGAGCTCTCGGCGACTCAAGGACACCGCTTTATTTTCTGATCTTTTCGTGTTTCCTGAATGCCGGACTTGACATCCTGTTCGTGTACGGCTTTAACATGAGCGTTGTGGGAGCCGGAGTCGCTACCGCGATTTCACAGTTCGTTTCGGGTATCACATGCCTGATTTATGCGATCAAAAAGAACGAGTATTTCAGGATGACACGCGAGGATATGGCTTTTAACAGGAATATCACAATGCGCGTTATAAAGCTTGGAGTTCCGCTGTCTCTGCAGTTTGCGATGATCGCGATCTCATGCATGGCGCTCCAGAAGGTTGTCAATTCCTTCGGAAAGGTGACTGTTGCCGCATTTACGGCTACAAGCAGGATCGAGCAGATCATTCATCAGCCTTATCAGACGCTGGGTGCGGCGCTTTCCACATTTACGGGACAGAATTACGGCGCGCGCAAGCTTGACAGGGTAGAGTCGGGCTTCCGAAAGGGCATGCTGATCATGGCCTGCTTCTCGATACTTATGCTTCCTGTAATGCAGCTGTTCGGTGACAATATCATCAGGATTTTTGTTGATGAGCCGGAAGTTATCGAAATGGGCGCCAGAGCGATCAGGATCACAAGTCTGTTTTATGTGATGCTCGGCATCATTTACGTTGTAAGAGGCGTTCTTAACGGTCTCGGAGATTCGTTCTTCGCGCTGCTCAACGGTATCGTTGAAGTCATCGGAAGGTTCATCGCGCCTGTGATGCTCACGGGAGTTGCTACGATAGGGCTTTGGGGCATCTGGTGGTCGGTCGGCATCGTATGGTCGCTGGCCGGTCTGACTGCATTTATGAGATATATGAGCTACAAGAAGAAGGTCGATAATACAGAGCGCAATAAAAAGCACGCCGCGGTGAGATGCGCCTAAAGGGACGGAGAAAATTGCGGTAAGCAGATTCAGACGGGGCCAAGCCGGCACTCATATGTCTGCACGTAAACATGCTCGCGCGCCGACCTGCACGCAGCGGTACATAAGCGACCAAAATACGGTCGCTAAGTACCGGCGGCAGGTCAGGGTTTACGTATCAGACATATGATCACCGGCTTGGCCCCGTCTGAATCTGCGAACAGAATGTCAGCTGTACTAATGGTTAAGAAGTACTATATGTGTATGGTGATGCGGTAAAGTTGTCTTTATGGATAACAGAGCGACTTATAAGAAATCACCGATCTTGCCCAGACTTTCTCCGAGGCTGTAATATCTTCCCGAGTAAATAACAGGATCAAGGGTCGTCAGATCTACATCGAAAGTATCTTCCGGGTTAAGGCGTGCATCTATCTGGATGTTTCGTATATGGCAAAAGAAAGTGGTTGATTCACCGGTCTCAACGGTTTTGGCGACTTCGCATTCATATACCCACCTGCTTGCGTCAAGGACAGGAACATCCAATACTTCTCCACGAACCACATCAAAGGGAATATCATTTTTATGACCTGTATGATACGAATATACTGAGTATCTAATGGACGCATCGGTATGTGTTTCACCGATGCACTCGTTTGAAAGTTCATCAGAACTTTCAAACTTATTACCATCTTTGGCATGTCTGGAACCAAAATAATCCATCAGCTTAAGCATATCCCGGCTCACAAGGTTGGCACTGAAAATACCGGTCCGCAACACATTTGTCTTGGTTGTTTTTGATCCGAACATACTGATCACAAGCAGATAATCGTTATTGCCTTCACAGGTAGCGCTTACCCACGTGATCGGAGCAAAATTTGCAGAGCCGTCATCATTATTCGTACCGATGATAAATGAAGGCTGCACACACATGGAATAGACCGGCTTTACCGATTTTCGTCTGGACATTTTATCCTCCCCGTGAGATTGTCCGAAAACCGGCCACACAAGGGCTGTCTTCGGTAAAATTCCTCAAAAAACGGAGCAGAGCTCAGTTTTTATTGCACATGCATTTGGCGATCTCGGTACCGAGCCTTACATTGTTGTAAACAAGCTGTATGTTGGCCTCGAGGCTTGATCCGCCGGTGAGCTTCTGTATCTTGTCAAGAAGGAAGGGTGTGGTTTCCTTGCCTTTGATGCCGAGTCTGTCACATTCTTCGATCGCTTCATCGATCATTTTGTTGATATAATCAGGATCCATTGAGTATTCTTCGGGGATCGGGTTGGCTACAAGCATACCGCCGCCGAGTCCTAAGGCCTGCTGGGCGAGGAATGAGTCGGCAACCTCTTCGGGAGTGTTGAGGCGGTAATCAACCTTCAGGCCGGATGTCCTGGTGTAGAATGCGGGCAGCTCGTCAGTTCCGTAGCCGATGACGGGGACGCCCTTGGTCTCAAGATATTCCAGAGTGAGTTTCAGGTCAAGGATCGATTTGCAGCCGGCGCAGACTACCATAACAGGTGTTCTGGCAAGTTCCTCGAGGTCGGCGCTGATGTCCATCGTAACCTCGGCATTTCTGTGTACTCCGCCTACTCCGCCGGTAGCAAATACCTTTATTCCGGCCAGATGCGCTGCGATCATGGTTGTTGTGACCGTAGTCGCGCCGTCATCCTTTTTTGAGATCAGGGAACCCAGATCCCTGCGGCTGGCTTTGGGTACGGCAGTTCCTTTCTTTCCGAGGTATTCGATCTCGTCGGGACTGATTCCGGCTGTGAGTTTTCCTTTGATGATCGCGATCGTAGCCGGAACGGCGCCGTTGTCGCGAATGATCTTTTCAACCGACAGGGCGGTCTCCACATTTTTCGGGTAGGGCATGCCGTGTGAAATGATCGTGGATTCGAGCGCAACGACGGGCCTGTTGTCCGCGATCGCCTCGCGTACTTCTTTTGATACTGATAAACAATCTTCTAATTTCATTTTTTTACCTCCATGATTTGAACGAAGTGAGTATCTAAGATACGAATATACTGAGTATCTAAGATACGAATATAGTGAGTATCTAATGGACGCATCGGTATGTATTTCACCGATGCACTCGTTTGAAAGTTCTTTTGAACTTTCAAACTAACCTCCTTATACCGGATGTTCGTGTTCTTTAAGAATTTCATTAATCTTAGTTATGTCAAGCTCCGGTGAGACGGTTTCATCGTGTGCCGCGCAGATCGCAGAGGCGGCGGAGCCGTAACGCGCCATTGCTTCCAGACTGCCGTTGTCAAGATATCCTCTGACCGCACCTGCAAGAAAGGCGTCTCCGCAACCGGAGGTATTTGCGATGTCACGCACCATCGAAGGCATGATGCCGCTGTAGTCCTCATTTTCATAATAAACTCCGTCTTTTCCCAGCGAGATCATGACATTTTTAACACCGCGGCTGCGCAGGAATGCAGCATATAGGCAGGCCTGACAGCGCACACGGGACGAAAGGTCTGCAGGATGCCCGGCCGAGGAATCGGGCGGATCGCCGTCTGAACTTGTTTTATCGGCAGCGATACCGTCTGAATCAGGATCAGAGCCGGTTTTATCCGAGGGTGTATAATCCGGATCATCCCGGCCGTTCAATGCATCATCCGGGTTGTTCAATGCAACATCTCTGCCGTTCAAGGCCTCATACAGTGCTGCGGCTTCATACAGGTTCGGCTTGAAAATGAAGAGCTTATCCAGAATATTTGCGCAACGCGCAACCTTGGATATCGATACGGCGTCGAATGCGATAGGTGTTGTACAGGTTGCGGCGATCTTTTCAAGCAGCTCCTGCGATGTGTTGGCATCGAGA
>JAILIQ010000079.1 GCA_024695205.1 Lachnospiraceae bacterium | reverse complement strand
CCTTGAAACCCCTTCTCCTTCATTGCCGATCACAAGCCCTATCGGACCTTTCAGATCGCAGTCATACATACGGTCGCCGCCCATATCGGCACAGACGAACCACAAACCTTTTTTCTTAAGCTCTTCCATCGTTGCGGTAAGATTGGTCACCTTCGCAACCGGTGTATAATTTAAGGCTCCGGCTGAGGTTTTGGCAACTGTGGAAGTAAGTCCTGCCGCCCTTCTCTTGGGAATGATGACCCCGTGGGCTCCCACCAGGTTGGCTGTCCTTATGATGGCCCCCAGGTTGTGAGGATCCTCGATACCGTCAAGAAGGAAGATAAACGGTGCTTCCTGCTTATCGGCAGCCGCCTGCAATATATCATCGACCGAAGCGTATTCGTATGCCGCGGCATATGCGATGACGCCCTGATGATTATGTGTCTGGGACATTTGATCCAGCCGCTCCTTCTTAATGAACTGGATCACGGTATCCTGTTTTTTGGCTTCCCTTAAAATGCTCTTTACAGGCCCGTCACCGCATCCGTCCTGCACCAGCAGCCTGTCGATCGTCTTTCCGGCCCTGAAAGCCTCAATAACCGCGTTACGGCCTTCTATAGTCAATTCTTCGAATCTCATGCTTTAATATCTGTCTCTTTCTTAAAGTGGTCATCCTTTTTTTCATCCGCTCCGGAGCTTTTTTGCCCGCTGTCGCTCTCACTGCTTTCGATCCCCCTTCTTACAAGGTACAGCAGCCTTCCGGTCCTGCCCTTCGCATAAAGGTATCCGAGCAGTGCCTCATAACCCGTGGCGGTATGATAATCGGTAACCGAAGCGTTCTTGGGACAGCTTGACGACTTGACATTCCTTCCGCGCTTAAATACAGCCGTCTCTTCTTCGTCAAGTTCACTCTCTACGGCACGGAACATCCCGCACTGGGCGGATGCCTTTACATAGCCGACTGCCGCTTTATTGAGTTCGCTGACATGTGAAAGTCCCCTTTCAACCAGCAGCGACCTGATCACAAGTTCGTAAATGCAGTCTCCGAGATATGCCAGAACCAGCGCCGGCATTGCATTTGCATCCTTTCTTGTGAGGCCGAACTCATCAATTACATCGGAAAGTATATCTGTTTCCATCGTATCTGCCTTTACCGGTCCGTTCCCGGACAATATTCCGTTTAGCTCTTTTTCCTTCATATCCTCAGGCCAGATGCCACTTTACGCCTTCCCTTGTATCTTCAAGGATGATCCCCTCGGACTGAAGCTTGGCCCTTATCCTGTCTGCCTCGGCGAAGTTCTTTTCCTTCTTGGCCGCCTTACGCAGTTCGATCTGCTCAAGGATATATTTTTCCAGTTCTGCGTCAACCTTCTGCCCCGCAGCTTCACGCCCAATATTAAGATCAAGCCCCAGAACCTCGTCAAAGCTTGTGATCAGCGCCAGCTTCGTAGCGGCATCGGTATCGGCCTTAAGTACATCATACAGAACCGTTATCGCGGTTGAAGTATTGATATCCGCCGAAAGCGCGTCTGCAAATTTCTGTCTGTATTCGTCAAAAACAGCCTGATCGGCGGCGCCGTCATTGACCTTATATACATACTTCTTCTCACCGTCATCGGCCGCGCCCTGCAGTTCGGTCTTTACGGCCTTCCCGGCGCTTACCGCTTCTTCCGCAATGGCGATCGCGCGGTTTTTCAGTTTGTCAAATGCAACTTTTGTATTGTCAAGCGCATCCCATGAGAACTCGAGCGGCTTACGATAATGCGACTGAAGGCAGAAGAACCTGTACAGAAGCGGATCGTAACCCTTCTCTTCGACAACCGAGACAGTAAGGAATGTGCCCTTTGACTTGCTCATCTTGCCTTCCCTGTCGTTCAGATGATGAACATGGAACCAGTAGTTGCACCATTTGTGACCAAGATATGATTCGCTCTGCGCGATCTCATTGGTATGGTGAGGGAAGATATTATCCACGCCGCCGCAGTGAATATCTATATATTCACCGAGATGCTTCATACTGATGCAGGAGCATTCGATATGCCAGCCCGGATAACCGACACCCCAGGGCGAATCCCATTTGAGCGCCTGATCCTCGAATTTCGACTTGGTAAACCACAGTACGAAATCATTCTTGTTTCGCTTGTTCGTATCCTCGGTAACATCATCGCGGACGCCTACGTACAGCTCTTCCTCGTTCTGATTGCCGAATTTGAAGTACTCACCAAGCCTGGATGTATCAAAATAAACATTTTCGCCGGCTTTATAGGCATAGCCCTTCTCAAGCAGGACCTCGATCATGTGGATGAATTCATCGATGCAGTTGGTTGCGGGCTCCACAACATCAGGCCTTTTGATATTCAGCTTCCTGCAGTCCTCAAAGAACGCGTCGGTATAGAACTTTGCGATCTCCATTACAGTCTTGTGCTCACGCTGCGCACCTTTTACCATCTTATCCTCACCGTCATCGGAGTCACCCGACAGATGGCCGACATCGGTGATATTCATTACTCTTTTAACATCATAGCCGATATACCTTAAGGTCTTTTCAAGCACATCTTCGCAGATATAGCTTCGCAGATTGCCTATATGGGCATAGTGATATACCGTAGGGCCGCATGTATACATGGAAACCTTCCCCTCTGCGTTCGGTACAAATTCTTCAACGCTCTTGGTGAGCGTATTATACAGTTTAAGCATCTTTTTATTCCCTTTCCTTTCCTTACATCAGTCCCGTTCGGTCAGTCTCCGGATACGTTCATTTCGACTTCATCAGTTCGTCAACCTTACCGGCAAGTCTGGCAAGCTCTTCCTTAAGAGCGGTGTTTTCGTCATGCAGTTCGTTAAGCCGCATCATCACCGGGTCGGGCAGATGGATCTGATCCATCGTTTCTCTCGGGATACGTACACAATCCTGCCTTACGATGCGCCCCGGTACGCCGACGACCGTACAGTTCGGAGGAACCTCGGTCAGGACCACCGAACCGGCGCCTATCTGTGAATTTTCCCCAACGGTAAATGAGCCTAAGACCTTGGCTCCTGAACCGATCATCACATTGTCTTTGATCGTCGGATGACGCTTCCCGGTTTCCTTACCCGTACCGCCGAGCGTAACTCCCTGATACAGAGTCACATTGTCTCCGATGATCGTTGTTTCACCAATGACCACTCCGCTTCCGTGGTCGATAAATAAACCTTTTCCTATCGTCGCTCCCGGATGGATCTCTATCCCGGTCTTACGCGCTGTGCGCTGCGACACCATTCTGGCAAGCACGTAATGCTTTTTAAGATAGAGCTTATGTGCTATCCTGTGACGTATGATAGCCTTAAAACTCGGATAAAGGAAAACTTCTATCGGTTTCTTGATGGCAGGGTCACGTTCCTTTATTACCTGCATCTCTTCCTTGACAAATGCCCAGAAACCCATCTGAACCTGTAATCTCCTCTCAGTCAAAAATCCTCCATCCGCAGATGAACCGGTCTTTCCACCATGAATTCAGTGATCTGTGCATGATCTTGCCGTTGGTCGAGGAAGCGTCAACAACTGTTCCGTCCTCGGCAACGATGCCGACATGACCTGTGACCACGATGATATCTCCGGCCTTCAGTGATGAATATTTTGTGATCTTCTGATATTTACCGACCGTACGCCATCCGTACGAGGTTATATAACTCTGTTTTACGCCGATCTGGTTCAGACACCAGTATACAAAGCCCGAACAGTCGAAGGTATTGGGGCCTTTTGCTCCCCAGACATACTTACAGCCGAGCTTCGACTTGGCAACCTTAAGAAGAGCCTTTACAGAGCCCGAAACGGTCGAACCTGTATCCACTGTGCCGGATCCCGAACCGCCGTTATTGTCCGAAGACTTCTCATTGCTGATCTCACCGCGTACCACATTGTCCGAAGTAAGCTTTGCAAGAGTCTTGGCACCGACATCGCCGTCAACCGTCAGTCCGTTGGCTCTCTGGAATGACTTGACCGCTGCGGTCGTGACTTCACCGTAATAACCGGTAGCACTGCCGCTCCTCATATATCCCCACTTGGCGAGTAACTGCTGAATGCGCTTGACCGTATCGCCTTCATCACCGAGTGAGATCGAATTCTCGACAGCCGAAGAGCTGTCAAGCTTTTCACGCGTCGTAGGTCCGAGATAACCGTCTACGATAAGATCGTTTCTCGCCTGGAACAGTTTGACTGCCGCAAGTGTTATATCTCCGTAATATCCGTCGGGTGTCGCTGCGAAATAGCCCAGGATCCTGAGCCTTTCCTGACAGGCCCTGATAATATCGCTCTGATCGCCGAGACTCAGTACATTGGCCTTAATACTCTCGCTGTACAGCATTTCCATCATGTCCAGATCGATGGTGCCGTTAACAACGAAGGAGTTGGCTTCCTGCATTTTCCTGACGGCAGCTTCCGTTATGTCACCGTAGAAGCCGGTGATATATTTCTGGGAAGACAGATATCCGAGTTCGTAAAGTCTTGACTGGATCGTAACGATATCCGGTCCTCTCATGCCGTTTTCGATCAGGTAGCTCTTAACGTCGGGTCCGAGCAACAGTGTCAGCGAATGAACCTCAAGACATCCGTCCTGGATCAGGTCGTTCTGACGCTGGAACAGCTGAACAGCCGCTGTTGTCATGGTCCCGTAATATTCCGTCGGTTCTGCGGGATCCATAAATCCCAGATCCATCAGTCTCTGCTGAATGATCGCAACAGTATGGTCAAATACACCCTTTGAATAGGATGCAAGATATTTTGTATTTTCAATATCGATCAGACTTAAGTCGACTGTGAGCGCATCGGGATCCTCTTCATCATCATAGGTAAATGTATGGGGAGTTGTCTCTTCATCGCTTTCGGATGCTTCCGTATTAAGGGCCGCCGTCTCGGTAAACATCTCGAATCCCGAAAGTCCCGCACCTCTGGTCATATTGCTCTCTGCCTGTTCCTGTCCCTGTTTATCCATAAGGATACCGTTAACAAGCTTGTATCCGAGGCTCAGCTCATCATAGGAATATCCGGACGCTTCGTCCCTGACGCCGCCGGCTTCACGCGTTTCGGCCTTGGCTGCAAGTATCATTCCGATACTGCTGTAAAGCAGGCTTCCGGTCGAATCATCGACAACGGTCCCTTCTTCCTCCTCGGAAGCGGCACTGACAGCGGCGATCGCCTTCGTCAGATACTCCTTCCGGGAAACCTCCTGCTCATCATCCGCCCGCCTGCCGCACGCTGTCACCGTAAGCATCATGCATATCACGAGAGCGATCGAAATTGCCTTTCTACTCATACACCTGTCTCCATATCAATTTTATTGCTTATATCCTGCTTATCACTTCTTTGTTGATCTTTATCAAAAAGAACGCCGAACACATAACACTGACCAGCTCCGCTACCGGAAAACTCCACCATACAGCCTCGAGTCCTCCGATCCTTGAAAGGATGAAGGCAGTGGGAAGCAGTACCAGAAGCTGTCTTGCCGCCGATACGACCAGTGAATATACTCCGTTTCCGAGCGCCTGGAACGTTGAGAGCGATACTATGCAAAACCATGCCAGAAGAAAATGGAAGGCAATGATCTTCAACGCCGGAACGCCAAGCGTGAGCAGGCTTTCATCCTTCGTATCGAACAGAAGGAGCAGCCTGTCCGGAAACAGCTCAAATGCTATAAAACCTATCACCATTACCGCAAAAGCATAAGCCATGCTCAGCTTTACGGCCTTTATCATCCTTGTGCGCTTCCTTGCGCCGTAATTGAACGCCACTATCGGTATCAGACCGTTGTTCAGTCCGAACAAAGGCATGAAGAAGAAGCTCTGGAGCTTAAAATATACCGAAAATACGGCTACGGAATCACTGTTGAGCGAGGTCAGTATCTTGTTCATGAAAAATGTCATGACCGAACCGATCGACTGCATTATGATCGAAGGCAGTCCCACGCTGTATATTTTCTTGATGATCTCAAAATCAGGCCTAAAGCCTTTGAAATCAAATCCGATCTCTTTGTTATATTTAAGATTCAGTATGATACCCAGGATCACACCGACAAACTGTCCCGTGATCGTTGCCACAGCCGCGCCCGCGACCTTCATCTCGGGGAATCCGAAATAACCGAAGATCAGGATCGGGTCAAGGATTATGTTGATTATGGCTCCCGTCATCTGGACAGCCATCGATAAAAGCGTCCTTCCGGTAGACTGTAAGAGTCTTTCCAGTGTGATCTGCATACAGCAGCCCACAGAGCCCATAAACACAATACGCAGATACTGTACACCGTACTCCAGCGCAAGACCTTCTCCGTCCTGTGAAAGGATAAGCTGTCTTGCAAAGAAGATACCGAGTATCATAAAGAAAGCGGTATTGCATAACGCAAGGAACAGACCGTTCTTCGCCGCTTTATTGACAAGAGCATTGTCTTTTTCACCGAGCGCCCTTGAAAGCAGGGCATTCATTCCGACGCCCGTTCCGGTCGAAAATGCGATCATGAGAGTCTGGAACGGGAATGCGTATCCTACCGCGGTAAGCGCTGCTGTTCCTGCCGAACCTGTCGCCGCATCGTCAACTATCCTTGATACGAAAATACTGTCTACGACATTGTAACAGGCCTGCATGAGCATCGATGCCACAATAGGCAGCGACATCGTGATCAGCAGCTTGTTTACGGGCATAATGCCCATTTTGTTATCTTTAGTGTCTATTGCTCTGTCCATCTGTTAAAATCCGTTGTTCATCATTTCAATTTTTTCCGGTTCTTTTATTCACCCCCGGATATGCCCAAATATCACAATTCTTCCGGGCCGTTGCCGATATCAACCACATAGAAATCAGCCGCATAACCGATCTTTTCCTTATATGCAGCTCCTACATTTTCAATAAATGCATCGACCCTGTCTTCTTCAACCAGGCTGACTGTACAGCCTCCGAAGCCGGCACCGGTCATTCTCGCGCCGATAACACCGGGCTGTTTCCATGCCTCTGCCACCAGGGTATCAAGTTCATTACCCGTAACCTCATAATCATCGCGAAGCGAAACGTGAGACTGGTTCATAAGCTCACCGAACAGCCTGATATCATTGGCGTTCAGCGCTTCCACCGCTCTTACAGTCCTTCTGTTCTCATATACCGCATGCTTTGCTCTCCTGATCAGAACAGGATCTCCTATAACGGAGCTCAGCCCGTCAAAGGTCTTTTCATCGAGCTCACCGAGCGTTTTGATGCTGCATGCGCCCTGAAGCAGTTCAAGAGCCTTCTCGCATTCGCTCCTGCGTTCGTTGTATTTCGAATCGCCAAGGCCTCTTTTTTTATTTGTATTGCCGATCACAACCCTGATACCGTCAAGGCGCACCGGAACATATTCAAAATCAAGTGTCGAAGTATCGAGGAAGATCGCATGTTCCTTCTTGCCCATGGCTATTGCGAACTGATCCATGATACCGCAGTTAACGCCGTTAAACCTGTTCTCGGAAAACTGACCGATCAGGGCAAGATCTGTGTTGCTCACCTCAAATCCGAACAGGCTCTTGAGCACATATCCGGTCAGTACCTCTATCGACGCGGACGACGACAGTCCCGAGCCGTTCGGGATCGTTCCGAGATAAACGATGTCGAATCCGTTCGGACATATCAGGTTTCTTTCCTTAAACGCCCATATGATGCCTGCCGGATAATTGACCCAGTCAAGCTCCTTCGAGTACTCGAGCGGCTTATCCAGATCTATGTCGATAATGCCCTTTTCCTCAAAGTTCATTGAATAAAAACGCACGATCCTGTCCTGTCTTGCCCTGACTGCGGCATAGGTTCCGATAGTCAGTGCGCACGGAAACACATGCCCTCCGTTATAGTCGGTATGCTCTCCTATAAGGTTGACCCTTCCGGGTGCGAAGAAAAGGCGTATATTGCCACCCTCTCCGAATTTATCTGTAAATGTGTTCAGTAATTTCTCGTTCATTATGTCTTCTCTCCCTGAGAATATACGGAAATCTTTTTCAGACCTTTAAAAAGGTCCGGTTTTTATCTTATGCGGACGCGGCCGTTCTATAATCTGTCAATAAATCTCCGGAAAGCTTTTCTTCCGGCTTCGTCTCTTTTAAACACCCCGCACTGCCGCAAAATGTCGCTGTAAACAAGTCCGATCTCTTCCTTAAGGATCTTCCCTGCTTCTTCCCGGTCCGCAAGCCTTTCGGCTGGATATTTATCCCTTATCGTTCCGATCCAGTCGGCATGCTTGGCCAGTTCCTGATCCCCGGTAATATCGCCCGAGGATACCAGACAGTCCACAAGTCCTGCCATTTCCTTCTTAAGTCTTGAAGGAAGGATCGCCAGCCCCATTACTTCGATCAGGCCGATATTTTCCTTCTTGATATGATGATGCTCCGCATGCGGATGGAACACACCCAGGGGATGTTCATCCGTTGTGATGTTGTTGCGAAGGACCATATCCAGCTCATACCTGCCGTTACGCATCCTCGCTATCGGCGTGATCGTATTGTGGGGTATGTATTCCTTACCGTGATGCTCATAATCGACCGGAGCATCCGTTACCGCTTCGCCGGTATCGCTTCTCGAATAAGCATAAATAAATGCGCTCTCATCCGAATATTCACGCCATGTCTTAAGAACATGATCGGCACAGTCAGCCAGTCTGTGCGGTTCGCTGCCCATGATCCGCAGAACTGTCATCGGCCACTTCACTATACCGGCTTCGATATCTTCAAAGCCTTTTATCTTAACATCTTCCTCTATAGCAGCCCTGGCCATCGGAAATTCATAATTGCCGCCCTGAAAATGATCATGGGTAAGGATCGAGCCTCCCACGATCGGCAGATCTGCGTTCGATCCGACCATATAGTGCGGAAACTGTCCGATAAAATCCAGTAGCTTGTCAAATGCGGCATGATCGATCTTCATCGGTGTATGCTGCGAATTAAACACTATACAATGTTCGTTGTAATATACATACGGCGAATACTGCAAAAACCACGGAGTATTGTTGATCGTTACGGGAATGATCCTGTGGTTGGCTCTCGCCGGATGATTGACTCTTCCCGCATATCCTTCATTTTCAACACATAACTGGCATTTCGGATAGTCCGACTGTCCTGCCGACAGCGCGGCAGCTATGGCTTTCGGGTCCTTCTCGGGCTTCGAAAGATTGATCGTAACAACAAGCTCCCCGTATTCGGTGGAAACGGTCCACTTGATATCCTTTGCTATACGGTAGGTCCTGATATAATCGGTTGCCCTGCTGAACTCATAATACCAGTCCGTCGCCTCCTTCGGAGATCTTGCGTAAAGGCTCTCAAATCTGTCCGCAACCGCTGAGGGCGGAGGCGTCAGGCAATTCATCAGTTCCGTATCAAAAAGATCCCTGAAAACGACCGAATCATGCTCTGTAAGCCCGCTTTCGCAGGCATGGTCAAGCAGTATCTTAAGTATATCTTCAAGCGGAGGCAGAGGCTTGCTTATGCCGCAATCTTCAAAGTAGTCGATATGAAGCCTTTCAAGCAGCCTGTTTATCGTATAGACTCTGTCCCTTTCTCTTATAAGTCCTTTTACGATGCCATATTCGGCAAGATCCGCAACCGCTCCGTAAATAAGCCGCATGTCAGCCATACCGTATCCTCCGTACCGACAGTTCCCTGTCGGCTGACGGTCTTAACCGATAATACCCTGTCTTCAGTTAAAGACCATAATATTCATTGTCCATTGTACCACATATCAGATAAAAAAGCGAGTTATTTTTTCCCAGCCTTAATACACCTTAAAGCCGGCTTACACCTTATCGCGCAAAAAGGTGACACACCTGTAAGGCATGTCACCCCTCTTTTAACAACTTTAAGATCATTGGCACGGCAACCGTCGTAAAGGTTTTCTTTACATCGGCACTCTGCCGTTACACAGATAAAATACAGTGAGCAGTCCCGGTCCGCAGTGTGCACCGATCGTAACACCAAGCGAAGAAATATTGATGCTGCCGATATCAGGGTGCTGTTCAAGAAGCATGTCCCTGACTGTTTCGGCGTCTTTCAGGCAATCGGCATGAAGTATGTCGATATTCATAGCTGCGGTATCGATTCCGGCAAGATCGGAAAGTACACTTTTGGTAATGGTATTAAGAGCTGCTTTTCTGCCTCTTACCTTCTTGACTACATCAAGCGTTCCGCCGTCCGGTACATACAGCACCGGCTTGACATCAAGTATCGTGCCGACAAGTGCGGCCGCATTCGAAACTCTTCCGCCGGCTTTAAGGTAATTCAGGTCGTCTACCGTGAATCTGTGGGCGATCTTTAACTTGTTCTTCTCGCCCCACTCGATCACCTCGTCAAACCCTGCGCCTTTTTCCGCCATTTCAACGATGTTCTTGACCAGAAGCCCGAGTCCGCCGGAAATACAGTAGGTATCCATTACATACAGCTTTTGATCCGGATATTCTTCCCTGATGCTTTCTGCGGCAGCCACCGAATTCGAATACGAAGCCGACATCATGCGTGACATATCAAGGAACAGTACATTCTTGCCCTGATCCATCAGGGATTTGAAAAATTCCCGATATGTATATTCATTGATCATTGATGTCTTGAGCCTGTCGCCCGCACGCATCCCGTTGTACACGGCCTGCCTGCTCGATTCCCGGCAGTCATCCTCGCACAGCCTGTCATTGACCGTATAAGTATATCCTATGAACGGTATGTGATGGCTGTCAAGATAGCTCCTGTCAAGATCCGATGTGGACGAAGTTGCAATGATATAAGCGTACAGAACACTCCCCTGAGAACGTCCGGGTATCGCCGCATATTGCGGTCATCCCCAAAACCGGACGGTCTAATGTTTATTTTAACATCTCTTCAAGGTCTGTTCTTACCTGATTGGTAACATTCATTACCACATCGACCGAAGAAGCAGCCTCGTTTGTAGAAGTAGCAAGAGCGGTAGTTTCGTTGTTGACCGTGGAAACAACCTCACGGAGCTTGTCTACTTCAAGCAGAAGCTCATCAACCAGCTGTCTGATGTCCTTGTTGTTGATATTGCTGTCGCTGGCCGCATGATTGGAATTCTCGGCAAGCTGCTTGATCTCCTCGGCAACGACCGCAAATCCCTTACCTGCCTCACCGGCTCTTGCCGCTTCGATAGAAGCGTTAAGGGCAAGCAGGTTGGTCTGGCTTGAGATCGCGATAACCTGACCGTTGTTGTTATCCAGCCTGTCAATGCAGGAACTGATCGTATTCAGCGATTCCTTCAGAGTGTTGGCATACTGGTCGATATTCTCCATCGCGTCGGAAATATTGCCGCTCTGGTTGGCATTGTCGATAGTAGCCTGCTTGATCGAATCGATCGAAGTATCCATATTTGAGAAGCTGTCCCTGATCTTCGTCATAAGAGCCTCAACTCTTACTCTCGAACGCTCCTGGGCATCCTGAAGATCCTGGGCAAGTTTCTCGTTCTCTTCCTTCTCGAGAATGGCAAGATCACTGATATAATGAACGCAGTTTTCCTTGCAGCTGAATCCGTTATGTATAGCCTCAACCATGGCCTTGCAGTTTGAATAACCGCAGCATCCGCAGTTGATGTTCTTCTTTTCTTCCGTATCCTTGAGCATGTCCTTGAAGATCGCATTCTCTTCCTGACCTGTTATCTTCTTGAGTTTTGTTCTGGCGCTCTTGTCGGTATATTTTGTAAGGAAATCTTCAAGTCTCAGGTTTGCAAACTGTTTATTCAGGGCAGCAAGTCTCTTCTCCGGCGTAAGGGCACGGCCCCATGCCGATTTCCTGGAATCATTCTTGCTGTCACGCTTGATCTTCTGGATCGCCGCAAATATAGATTCGTTATCTTCATTCTTCTCTTCGATACCTGTACCGTACAGACATCCGCCGCTGCAGTTAAGGGCATCTATGAACAGATAAGGCAGTTTGCCGCTTCTGATCAGATCCTTGTTGTGTGAGAGGTAATGATACATATGCTTCTCACCTTCCATCTGACGTACAAGCGCATCCTCACCGAGCAGCCAGTATACATTCTCCTTCAGACCGCCGGGCATCGGATAAATGGAACCGAGACCGTATTCGATCTCATCCGTATAAGGCTTCGAATTCGAAACCGGATGCTCGCGCAGATACTGAACAAGATGATTGAAGGTCAGATTGTATGACATAAGACCCGAATTCGTCGCGTCGTCGATCTCGTTCTTTTTGGCGATACAGGGGCTCACAAATGCAAGCTTGTCGGTAAGCTTTTCATATTTTCTCATGTACACCGCGGTACACATCATGGGTGAATGTACGGGCATAAGCTTCGGAAGCAGCTCCGGAACGTACTTTTCGATATAACCCACTACTGCGGGACACGGCTGTGAAATACCGCCGAGGAAATTATATTTCGTGATGTAATTGATATAGCCCCAGGTACAGATATCAGCACCGAAAGAAACACTGATGAGTCTGTTGACTCCGAGGGTCTTGAGCTGTCCGAGAAACTTCTCATACTCGTTCGGATAATTGGCCTTGAATGCAGGCGCGATAAGAAGTGATATCTTCTCGCCCCTCTTCAGATCTGCGAAAAATCTTTCAACGTCATCCACATACTCTCTTGCATGATGCTCACAGGCATCGATACAAGCGCCGCATGCGATGCATTTTGCCGCATCCACAACTATCTTGTTCCTTCCGTTCTCATAAACGGAAACATTGGCACCCACACAGCTGCATGCCCCGATACATCTGTTACAGCCGATACAGTTGTCATTTGTTCTGATCAGATCACCCATATTCAGTTTTCCTTTTCTAATTATTTGTTGACCGTACAATAAGCTCCGAAATGCGATATTAAACCGCAACTTATATTATACTATATTTTTATAAATAAATCAATCAGCACTTTTCACAAAATAGGAATTTTGCAATCGCAATTCACAAAAATCATATTTTGTCATCACGTCCGATAGACCTCAAAAATATCACTCAGAACTATATCCCGTCCCTTATTGTCCCTGTCGTACAGGATCATCGGGAGCAAATTGCGGGAAGCGGGATCAAGCTGCTTTCTTTCTTCCGGGATAAGCGGCTTAAAACCTTTGCCGCTCTTTACCGCTCTCACATAATCGAAAATGCTCTCAAGCGGTTTTTCAAATACCATTCCTGCCCCGCTTAGTTCAAGATTCTTCACATCATGAAGATCGGTGCCCGAAGTCATGATGATTCCGCGGTCCTTGCAGAAATTGTATGCGAAGGTATCCTGATACGGCGGATTACCGAAATTGCAGGCTTCCATCGCATCACACTGGAACGGATGTATATTTATAAGATTCATATATCCGCGCTCCCTGAAGGGATGTGCCTGTACGACCAGACCTCCGGCTTCGTGGATCAGCTTCAGATACTCGGTTTGATCGGCATCCCTTATCTCAGGATGCTTTTTCAGCCATTCCTTGTCAGGACCGTAGATAAGATATTCATCACCATGATGGTTCTCTTCCCAGCCGAAGAAAACCCTGACACCCTGCCTGTCTCCCTCTGCCTTGGCTGCTTCGTAGCCTTTGCAGAATTCCTCTACATAGTCTTCCCAGGGCAGATCCCTCGAAGGTCTTGTATTTCCGTGATAGAAATGATCCGTAATGATCATCCCGTCATATCCGAGACGTTTGAATTCCGCTATATAATCCGCACCAGGTGTCTTTCCGCATGCGCTCGACTGCGCCGTATGCATGTGGACCTCATACTTGTATCCTTTTACTTCCGTATTTCCCATTTTCCGGTAACCTCCTTCTGACCGGGATCCTGATGTTTCGATCTTCATCCGGTTGATTGTATCATGTTTTTCCTTTAAAATCAAACAGGCGCCCCGATATCCGATATCGGACCGCCTGTCCGGTTATTTTTTGCCGTCGGTATTATCCCATCAATGATGGAACAGTCTCATTCCGGTAAATGCCATGATCATTCCGTATTCATCGGCCTTCTCGATAACAAGATCATCCCTTACCGATCCGCCGGGCTCGGCGATGAAGCTTACACCGCTCTTCTTGGCTCTCTCGATATTGTCACTGAACGGGAAGAATGCATCGCTTCCGAGAGCAACACCTGTGATCGTATCAAGATATGCACGCTTTTCTTCTTTGGTAAGCGGAGCAGGCTGTGACTTGAAATATTTCTTCCAGTTCTCATCTGAAGCAACATCCTCACCCTCACCTGTGATGTACTGGTCGATAACATTGTCCCTGTCGGGTATTCCGATAGTATCAAGGAAAGGAAGCTCAAGAATCCTGTCCCACTGCCTCATGCTCCAGTTGTCTGCCTTGGATCCCGCAAGTCTTGTACAATGGATCCTTGACTGCTGTCCTGCACCTACACCGATAGCCTGTCCGTCAGCCGCAAAACATACCGAATTCGACTGGGTATATTTAAGGGTTATAAGGCTTATGATAAGATCCTTCTTCGCTGCTTCGGTCAGATCCTTGTTTTTGGTAACGATATTTGTCAGAAGCTCGTTATCGATCTTGAAATTATTCCTGCCCTGCTCGAAGGTAATGCCGAATACCTGCTTTTTCTCCTGAACCTCGGGGATATAATCCCTGTCGATCTTAATGATGTTGTAGGTGCCTTTTCTCTTGCTCTTTAATATCTCAAGCGCCTCGGGAGTATAGCCGGGTGCAATGATGCCGTCGGAAACCTCTCTCTTGATGATCGAAGCGGTAACTGCGTCACACTCGTCGGACAGCGAGATAAAATCACCGAACGAAGACATTCTGTCCGTTCCTCTTGCTCTTGCATAGGCACATGCGAGCGGTGAATCGTCAAGTCCTTCGATATCGTCTACAAAACATGCCTTTTTAAGCTTATCCGAAAGCTTTCTTCCGAGTGCCGCCGATGTGGGCGATACATGCTTGAAGGAAGTAGCGGCAACCTCTCCTGTTGCCTTTTTAAGCTCATTTACAAGCTGCCAGCCGTTAAATGCATCAAGAAAATTGATATATCCGGGCCTGCCGTTAAGAATCTCTATAGGCAGATCAGCGCCGTTTTCCATGTAGATCTTTGCGGGTTTCTGATTGGGGTTGCATCCGTATTTTAATTCGAATTCTTTCATTTCCAAAATGTCCTCCTCATTTTACATTCTTGTTAATGATCCTGGTCTCTTCCTTACCGGTCTCAAGATCGGTATAGGTCACATACAGCGACACCTTGTTATCCGCATCGAGCGATTCCCAGATCTCGTTCGTAAATGCATCGATATCGTCGGGGATCTCCACTCTCTCGGGTTCTCCGGTAAATGTGGGGATGGGATTGCCGTCGCAGTTATAGGTATGGATAAAATGTCCGAGGCCCGCAAGCGGTGAGTATGTAAATGAAAATCTGTTACATGCCGTTCCCTGTGCATCGGCACTCTTTAAAATACTCATCTTGTATACAAATGTGTTCTCACCGAAACTCAGCATTCCGCTGATCCTGGGGGTCCAGTTCGGTCCGTCGGGTTCAAATTCGCGTGTCTCAAGAGCCGCCTCAAATGCGGAGTCTGTCTCGTTCTGCTCCAGAAAATCATATACGGTATCTGTCTGATCACCGTTGGTCACGATCAGCCTGCTGCCGTATCTGCGGACAGGTGAATAGATGACAAGGCTCGGATCCGAGAGCTTCTCCGGCTCAAAGGCATGGATGATGATACCGTCATCGGTCTTGTCAAATACACGGTTACGGCTGTTAACGCTGCGCCCCATGATAAAATAAGCGCTGACTGCCTTTTTTGCGTCCTTTGACATTCCGATCACGATCCCGCGTCCCACATAGGAATTGCCCTTCACCGTTTCTGCGAAACTCTTTGTTTCGTACACATTCATTTTGCTTTCCTCCTTCTTGTTAACCACATTCATATTATTGATTCAGCATATTTAAATACTAAATTCTGCTCTTTTTGATACGCTCCGGGTTCTTTCTCCCGGAACCTTTTTTCGGATATTTACGGATGATCCTATATCCTGGTGCTCTCTGCTTTTGTCTCACAGTAAATGCAGCGGTACTCTCTCTTTTCCTCGTTTGTCAGCTTGAAAATATGAGGCAGCTCCTGCTCCGTTGACGTGATACATCTGGGATTTTTACATTTGATCAGATTCGTCACCTTTTTGGGCAGTTCGATATGTGCCTTGCTTATGATCTCATTATCCTTGATCGTATTGACCGTGATATTCGGATCGATAAAGCCCAAGGCGTCAAGATCCACATCAATGACCTCATCAACCTTGATGATGTCCTTTTTCCCCATCTTCTTGCTGACAACATTTTTGATCAGTGCGACCGAACATTCCAGCTTTCCGAGATGCAGGGCATTGTAAATGTCCATGCCCTTGCCGGCCTCGATATGGTCGATCACAAGTCCGTTTGTGATTCCGTCAATATTCACGACAGGTCCTCCTTATTTAAGGTTGTAGATATATATCAGCACTGATTTCTAAACTCCCGGCATCTGTTTACAGACCGAGCAGTTTCAGTATCAGTGCCATTCTGATGAACTTACCGTTCTGCACCTGCCTGAAGTATGCAGCTCTCGGGTCATCGTCGATCGCAACCGAGATCTCATTTACACGGGGAAGCGGATGCATGATCGTTAAGTCTTCGCGCGCGCCTGCAAGCTTATCGGGCGTTAAGATGTAGCTGTCTTTCAGTCTTATATAATCCTCTTCATTGAAGAAGCGCTCTCTCTGTACACGTGTCATATACAGGATGTCAAGGTTCGGAAGCGCCTCAATGAGATTGGTTGTCTGTGTGTAGGGGATACCCTTTTTCTTCAGTGCATCGTTCTTGACATAGCTCGGAAGCTTAAGCTCTTCGGGCGATATCAGATAAAAGCTTATCCCGTCATAGCGCGACATTGCCTGGATCAGTGAATGAACGGTACGTCCGAATTTCAGGTCGCCGCACACTCCGATCACAAGATCGTTCAGTCTGCCTTTTTCCCTCTTGATCGTAAGAAGATCCGTAAGTGTCTGGGTCGGATGATTGTGTCCGCCGTCACCCGCATTGATAACGGGGATCCCCGCATGCTGCGATGCCACATACGGTGCGCCCTCCTTCGGATGACGCATTGCGATGATATCGGCATAACAGCCCACGGTCCTTACCGTGTCGGCAACGCTTTCACCCTTGGCCGCAGAGCTTGCCTGCGCCTCCGAAAATCCGAGCACGCTTCCGCCCAGATCGAGCATTGCCGCTTCAAAGCTTAAGCGTGTTCTGGTCGACGGTTCAAAAAACAGTGTCGCAAGCTTCTTGTATCTGCATTTTTCCCTGTATGCGTCAGGGTTGGCGATTATATCCTCAGCCCTCGCGATCAGTTCATCGATCTCTGAAGTGCTGAGTTCGAGAATATCAATTAAATTCCGCATTTTCTTATCCTTTCGGTATAATGTAAAACAAAAAGCTATACCAGTTTATTCCCATTGATCCAACTTTGGCGCCGGATGATGTATCACCCCAGCGAATCCCTGAATGCAAGCAGTCCTGCGATATCGTCTTCGGAAACATATCCCTGTTTTGCAGCCTCAGCCGCGATCACATCAAAGTTCGTCAGGCTCACGTTCTTTACATTGGCTGCCGCCAGACGGTCAAGTCCCTTTTTGATGCCGTATGTGAAAATGCTGACGATGCCGAGTACTTCCGCACCTTCCTCGCGCAGCGCCTCAACAACATCTATAACGCTGCCTCCGGTAGAGATAAGGTCCTCGATAACAACTACCTTCTGGCCCTTTTCAAGCTTTCCTTCGATACGGTTGCCCCTTCCGTGATCCTTGGCGCTGCCTCTTACATATCCCATCGGCATTCCGAGTATATGACCCGCGATCGCCGCATGCGCGATTCCTGCGGTGCTGGTTCCCATGAGCACTTCACACTCCGGGTACTCTTCTTTCACAGTGTCCGCTATTGCCTGCTCAACCGTATTTCTTACTTCCGGCGCAGTCAGTATCAGCCTGTTGTCGCAGTATACCGGGCTCTTGATACCGCTTGCCCAGGTAAACGGCTCCTGCGGTCTGAAGAACACCGCCTTGATCCCCAGGAGACCCTGTGCCACTTTGATCTCACGTTCTTTCCTGTCCATCTTTCTCTCCCTCCTTATTGTATGACCACACTAAGCGATCATTTCATCATCCGCTGACCGGCCTCATCCGCAGAATCCCTTCACACACCTGCGGTAGGCCGCAACAGGATCCTCGGCCTGTGTTATCGGTCTGCCGACCACTATATAATCCGATCCGATCTCTTTTGCCTTTTCGGGCGTTGTGATCCTTGCCTGATCGTCTTTTGCGCTGTCCGCAAATCTGACTCCCGGTGTTACGGTCACAAATTCCTTACCGCAGCGGGCTTTGACGCTTCCCGCCTCAAGCGGTGAGCATACAACACCGTCGAGCCCGGCTTTCTTTGCGTTTTCCGCATAATGAAGTACGGTTTCCTCAACCGTTGCATTGATCAGAAGCTCTTTGCGCATCCTTTCCTCGTCCGTGGAAGTCAGCTGTGTGACCGCGATAAGTATCGGTCTTGTTCCGTCGGGTCTTGTAAGTCCCTCAAGAGCGGCCTCCATCATTGCTATCGTTCCTGCCGCATGCAGATTGCACATATCGACATCCAGCTTCGACAGCACAGCCATTGCCTTCTTGACGGTGTTCGGGATATCGTGCAGCTTCAGATCAAGGAATATCTTATGACCTCTGCTTTTAAGCTTTCTCACTATTTCAGGGCCCGCTGCATAGAAGAGCTCCATGCCGATCTTGACAAATGGCTTCTCTTCAGTAAACTTATCAAGAAAATTCAAAGTTTCTTCCTCGCTTGCGAAATCGCAGGCAATTATTACATCTTTTCCCATTTTTCACCTCCGTAAGACAGGGGACGGTTCTC
>JAILIQ010000066.1 GCA_024695205.1 Lachnospiraceae bacterium | reverse complement strand
GAATATGATAAAGCAATGGATATATATGAGCAAATTCTATCCGAAGACTCAACCGATTCAGAAGCATATTGGTCTATCGTGTTATGCCGCTTCGGAATAGACTATGTTGAAGATCCGCAAAGCCGCCACAGAATACCGACGATTAACAGGATCCAGGCATTTTCTATTTTTGCGGATGAGGATTATAAGAAAGCGCTTGAAAATGCAAATTTGGCTCAAAAAGCCGTTTATGAGCAAGAGGCTGAAGAGATAAACCGGATCTGTGATACTATACATATAACCTCCTTCAAGTAAATATTCAGCAACCATATCTTACGAGAAAGAGGAAGGGAAGGGCAACAAATACCCTTCC
The DNA here is from genome assembly GCA_024695205.1 of Lachnospiraceae bacterium. Classification (GTDB taxonomy): domain Bacteria; phylum Bacillota; class Clostridia; order Lachnospirales; family Lachnospiraceae; genus RUG11977. The sequence continues at coordinate 1,915 of JAILIQ010000066.1, read as the reverse complement.
CTTGTTGTTATTTTCTAGACCCCACTAACTGCCCCCATTAAAGGACCCCACGGAAAGACCCCACAAAAGGTTGACCCTAAGAAACTTTGGATACCCTTTATGCGATAAGAGAATGTGCCAGCCGCTGCAGCTTCGGGTGAACGGTCATTTGGCCTGTTGTCCCGAATATCTCGCAAATGTTCCGTTTTCGATTTTTTCCATTATCAGGGAGATGCGTTCGTCCGTTTCTTCCAACCTCTTATCGGAAAGTCCTCCATTAAGCTCCGGTTCGATGGGAACTACGACATGACTGCACGATCCGTGGGACATAACACGGCAGGGTATATACGAAAGAGCAGAGTTGATCGAACCTGAAGGGTCGCGCTCCAGCTCGAGGCGCAGGATGACAGTATCATTATTGAACACTCTTTCCATGCTCGAACAGAAATTACCCATTGAATAGATACAGAACACCCGCCGGCCATCTGAAGTTTCTATAAAACGGCCGGACTGAAGGCAGTGCGGATGCGAGCCGATTATGAGATCGGCACCGGCTTCCGCAATTTTTACGGAATCCAGGATCTCATAGTTTGTAATTTCCTCTGTATTCTCGATTCCCCAGTGGCAGTATACGACTACAAATTCTGCGCCTGCGGCTTTTGCGGTCGTAATATCGCGCCGGATATTGCCGTAATCGTAACAGTTGACCAGAGTATCCAGTTCTTCCGGAGTCATCTTATCGCGCCGGTTGATAAGGTGAGTATATGAAAGGATCGCGATACGGATGCCTTTTACATCGAAAATACAGAAATTACCGATCGGGCCCGGCTGCCCGTCGGGATATGAGGTTCCTGTATTTGCAAAATTATATTCATTAAGATTCTTTTTTGTTTCCACGATCCCTTCCGCAAGGTAATCGCAGGAGTGATTATTGGCGGTCACGAACATGTCGTATCCGGCTTTTCTTAATGCATTCAGAAGTTCGACCGGCCCGTTGCACAAGGGAGTACCGTCGTCATCGGTCTTGCGGTCTTTGGTAAGCGGGTTGGATGGGCTTAACAGGGTTTCCAGATTGCCGCATACAAAATCGGCTTTGTTAAATATTCCGGCTACCAGCCTGTAGGAAGGCCAGAAATCAAATCCGTGCTTTGTCGATGCTTCAAACTGCTGCCCACGAAAGCACATTATATCGCCGGTAAAGCAGCAGACGGCAGCTGAAGAAGTGTCGGGAACTGCGGTCTTTTCTGCACTGAATGGCTCTCCGGGCAGGAGTACGATAGGTTCATGATCATGGAATGCTCCGGAATACCTAAGATAACAGAGCGGGCTTGCAAGACCGCTGTTCGGATGAAAGTGGGGATCGTTGTAAGAGGTGCTGAATGCGGAATGCGGAGGCGTATCGGGAGTCCTGCGCCAGATCCCGTCGTCGCAGAGATGATATCTTGGGGAACTGCGCAATACTTTTGTGTGCGGTAAAGGTTCGGGACATAAATATACTCTTGCCGAAGCAGACTGAAGCCCGACGGGAGTAAGCAGCAGGAATAAAACCGAAAACAGGGCGCACAGAACAGACATCCTAATGATGCTGAGGATCCTTCCGACCGATTTCCTTCCGTACATACCGTGACCGCCCCGAAACGTTGTAATGTAGCAAAATTATATGCTCATGATCTATTTATATCAGAAAAACTGCGTTGTTTCAATGGCGAAGAAAATCTTGTGCCCGCCAAAACATCCCTTTATTTTGCCTTTTCAGGCAAGTTGTGCTATATTTTTAAGTAATACAGCTCACGGCTTTTCGATCGCACAAAGCAGGAGAACACACATGAAAAAAGATATCTTCAGACTCAGGAACATATTCCGGCGGGAAAACATCAATAATCTCGCCATTGCGGCACTGGTAATACTCATGCTCATCAGCATATTCAATGTGCTT
>JAILIQ010000047.1 GCA_024695205.1 Lachnospiraceae bacterium | reverse complement strand
GCAGGAGCGTGAAGTAGAATTAAAGACCAAGCAGGCTGAGGTAGCTGAACAGGCCCTGAATGCCGAGATCCGTAAGAAAGCCGATGCAGAGAAGTATCGTCGTCAGCAGGAAGCGGATGCGGCTCTGATCGAGCGTCAGCGTGAAGCCGAAGCGAAGAAGTATGAGGCAGAGCGTGAAGCGGAAGCTCTGAAAGCAAGAGCCGATGCAAGTATGTATCAGAAACAGAAGGAAGCTGAAGGTATCGCGGCGGTAGGACGTGCGGAAGCCGAGGCTATCCAGGCAAAGGGTATCGCAGAAGCCGAGGCCATGGAGAAAAAAGCTCTTGCTTATGCAAAATATAACAATGCAGCGGTTACCGAGATGATCATCAACCAGCTGCCCGCGATCGCAAAGGAAGTTGCTGCTCCTATCGCTTCGATCGACAAGATCACTGTCATCGACGGCGGGAACGGTGAAAGCGGTGTCGGCAGTGTCGGCGGATATACTCCGGCAGTTATGGCCAAGGTCTTCGAATCGGTTAAGGAAACGACCGGATTTGACCTTAAGGACATTCTTAAAGGATATACCTATGATGCCAAGGTAAACCACAATATCAACGTAAACGGTATCCCGGGAGGAGAGGCAACATCAAAGACACCCGCAGATGCACAGAAGTAACGGAAATTTATAATAAAAAGTAACAGGGGCGCCGCACCGAGTGTGGCGCCCCTGTTTACGGCCGGAGAGCAAAATGCCATTAAAGCTTGAATTCTCGGGCAAAAAGGTGTATAATAGAACTGGTATTGTATGGATTTGTTACAAAATTTTAGACTTCTTTTGGAGGCTGAGCTTGAAAATAAAATGTGAAAAAGGAATATCACTTCGTCAGATACATATCTGGATGATAATAATAATGGTCGTTATGGCAGTGGTAGTGAGTTTTTCGACATTTCACATGACAAAAACATTTACGAGGATCACAGATGCCGCCAATGAGCATATGGAGCTTGAAAGAGCCGCACACGAGCTTATGGATGCCTCAGATTATCTGACAGAGAGCGTCCAGAGATTCACTCTGAACGGGGATATGAAGTATCTTGAACAGTATTTCACGGAAGCATTCGAATCGAACAGGCGTGAAGAAGCGATCAGGAAGATGAATGTCGATTCAAGGACGCAGGCTGCTCTCGAAAAGCTGAAGACTGCGATGGATCATTCGGTGGCTCTCATGGAAAGAGAATATTATGCAATGCGCCTTATGATAGAAGCGAAGGGTTACACAGATTATCCGGAGATCCTTAAAGACGTAACTCTGAGTAACTCTGACGCACTCCTGCCCCCGGATGACAAAATGAGACGTGCTACGGAATATGTTCTTGATGATGAGTACTATGAGCAGAAGGACAGCATACGGCAGGGCATGCGGGAAAGCCTTCAGGAAATAGACAAGCTCATGTACAGTGCCGAAGGATCCGAACTCACATCAATGCGGCGTGAGCTTCAGATAGTAAGACTCATAATCCTGATACAGACACTGCTGATATTCTTTATGGTATGGCTGACCTCGCGTCTCGGAATAAATCCGATCTTAAGAGCTGTGGACAGGATAAAGGAGGACAGCCCGATAATAGAAAGCGGCGCAAACGAATTCAAGTATCTTGCGCAGGCATATAACAAGATGTATGTCAAATATAAGAACAGTCTTGAAAACCTGAATTTCAAGGCTTCCCATGATGAGCTGACAGGCGCCTATAACCGCGCCGGATACGATCTTCTGCTTTCATCGATCGATCTTGATACGACCTACATGATGCTGCTCGATGTCGATAATTTTAAGAGCATTAACGATACATACGGACATGAGATGGGAGACAAGGTTCTGATCAAGCTCGTCAGGGTCCTTAAAAGCGTATTCCGTGCCGACGACTGCATATGCCGTATCGGCGGCGACGAATTTGTTGTATTTATGGTCCATTCGGAAAATATCAAGCACAAATTCATAGCAGTAAAGATCGAACAGATAAACAGCGAGCTGGAGAATACCGAAGACGGTCTGCCTCCCATTTCCATAAGTGTCGGCATCATGCACGGAAGGGAAGCTTCGGATACGACCAATCTGTTTGAAAAGGCTGATTCGGCCCTGTATGAATCCAAGAAAAAGGGTAAGCACACATATACGTTTGTTACCGGAGGGAAGGATAAAAATACAGACGCATTGAAGGGCAACCAGGGAAAAGAAGCCCGCGAAAATTAAGAAGAATTGAGTGCCGTGTTTCCGGCATGGAGGTTTAGATGGAAGGACAAAGAAAATCTATCGCTGATATAGCGCATATGACCACAATTTCCGAGGAAGAAGCCGGGGAAATGATGAAAGATGAAGCAACTGAGGAAGAAGCCGGAGAGGGCTATACAGACTTCGGGGAAGCAGACAGTGACGGCACCGGTGCGGATGATGCCGGGGATGCCGAAGATAAGGAATATACTCAGGGCGTATTTGCCAAAAAAGAAGAGAAGCCCCGTATGGAGCATTCCGAGCCTGCATTTACGGTAACTGCCAGACCTGAAGCCAAAGAGATGTTTGATTTTATGATGTATCATACTTATCATAATCCGGCGGGACTGCTTTCCGTACTGATCGGGATAGGAGCGATCGTAGCTCTTGTGTTCAATCTGATCAATAAGGGCGGAACGATGGTCACTGTACTGCTCGGAGTCATCATAGTGATGTTCCTGGCCAACAGCCCCATAGCTATCTGGTACAGGGCCAAAAAGCAGGCTGAGCTTATTTCTGACAGTGCCAATACGATCACCTACACCTTCAGCAGTGTAGGACTGGACATGTCAAGAGGCAGTGAATATGCGGCCTATGACTGGAGCAGGATCGAAAAGATCATTGAAGTGAAGGACTGCTATTATTTTTATCTGACACAGAATTCGGCATTTGTGCTTCCCAAAGGCAATCTGGCAGGAAACGAAGCCGGCTTCAAAGGGATCATTGAGAACTGCAAAGCCAAGAAGAAAAAGCTGTTAAAAGATACGGAATGAAATTTTTTTATGATCCGGCGATCGGAAAAAGGCCGATAACAAAGACTGGGAGGCTGTCCGGATGTTATTTGAAAGCAACTCGGCAAAGGAAACGTTTGATTTTGGTCTGGAGCTTGGGAAAAAAGCCGTTCCCGGACAGGTGATATGTCTGGACGGTGACCTGGGGACCGGAAAGACCGTACTTACAAAGGGGATAGCAGCGGGTCTGGGCATTACCGAACCGGTTGTGAGCCCTACATTTACCATAGTCCAGATTTATGAGCAGGGGAGGATTCCGCTGTATCATTTTGATGTTTACAGGATCGACGATCCGGATGAGATGGAAGAGATCGGATACCGCGAATATTTCTACGGTAACGGGCTTACGATCGTTGAGTGGTCAGGGCTGATAGAGGATATCCTGCCCAGGGACGCAATGAGGATACGTTTGTCCAAGGATGCTTCAAAGGGCTTTGACTACCGAAGGATAGAATGCCTGTAGGTACCGCGTGCCTAATGGGCCATGTACGATCGGAAGATAAAAACAGCCGCAGGCTGCCGGAATTTGGTTTCGGCGGCTGTCGGAATTGGAGAGATTACATATGCTGGTTTTGGGAATAGAAAGTTCTTCGCTTGTGGCCTCGGCCGCAGTACTCAGCGATCAGAAGCTTATTTCGGAATATACGGTAAACAATGCGCTCACTCATTCGCAGACCCTGATGCCTATGATCGATGCCGTGATCAGGAGCGCGGGGATCGAAGCGGCAGATCTGGACGCAGTTGCCATATCGCGCGGACCCGGCTCTTTTACGGGTTTGAGGATCGGTTCAGCTACCGCAAAAGGACTCGGACTGGCCCTTGATAAACCGCTTGTTGAGGTGCCTACGCTTGAGGCGATGGCATATTCTCTGTACGGCATCACAGACCGTATTATCTGTCCTATAATGGATGCGAGAAGGGCGGAGGTGTATTCGGCTGCTTTTGTGTTCGGGGAAGGCGGGATGAAGACATTGCTTGCCGAAAATGCCGGACCTGTTGAAGAACTTATAAAACAACTTGACACGATCATAGAGGACTCGGATGAAAAGTACCGGGGCGTTATATTTATGGGGGACGGAGTGCCGCCTTATAAAGAGATAATTGCAGGAAATATGCGGTCCGGATATTCATTTGCACCGGTATTCCTGTCACGGCAGAGAGCTGCATCCGTGGCTGCGCTCGGAATGGAGATGTTCAGGGAAGGGAAATGTGTTCCTGCCGAGGAACATGCCCCTGTATATTTGCGCGCGTCACAGGCGGAAACCCAGGGACTTGCGTCAGGGCATGGAGGTTGATCACGATGAAATACAGAACGATGAAGCTTGCCGACCTTTTTACCGTCGGTGATCTTGAAAGGCGGATATTCAGTGATCCGTGGTCTGTTTCATCATGTCGCAGCGCTCTTGAAAATCCGTGTGTTTACGCGGTGGTTGCGGAGGATGAGGACGGTATTGCCGGATACGGATTCTTAATGGGAACGCAGGATGAAGCTGAGATATTAAGGGTCGCGGTCGATCCGGACAAGCGCAGGCGTCATATCGGAAGCGAACTGCTTGAAGAGATGCTTGATTACGGGGATAATGAGGGATATATCAGTTTCTTTCTTGAGGTCAGACAGAGCAATGCCGCGGCACGCGGATTGTATGAAAAGAGCGGCTTTGAGTTGATCGGAAGAAGAGTCGATTATTACAAGGATCCTGTTGAGGATGCTCTCATCATGGAACTTGTTTTTACGGAAGAAGAATAAGAACTTAAGAGCTTATCCTTTAACGGAATAAGTGTAAAAGCTTATTCTCTGTCCCTTTTTATGGGAGGTTAACAGATGTTGGATATATGTCTGCTCGGTACCGGCGGAATGATGCCACTGCCTTACAGAAGGCTTACGGCACTGATGCTGAGACTGAACGGAAAAGGAATTCTTATAGACTGCGGCGAGGGTACCCAGGTTGGGATCAGGGCCAAGGGATGGAGTTTTCATGATATCGATGTGATATGTTTTACTCATTTTCACGCCGATCATGTGAGCGGATTGCCCGGGCTTCTGCTTTCGATCGGCAATTCGGAAAGGACCGAACCTGTAACGATAATCGGTCCGAAAGGACTTGAAAGAGTCGTCAGGGCATTGCGGACGATAGCGCCGGAGCTGCCGTTTGATATAGAGCTGAAGGAGATCGAAGGAAATACGCAGACCATTCATGAGGCAGGGTGCCGTATAGAATGCTTCAGGGTGGATCACAATGTGCTCTGTTACGGTTACACTGTCAATGTAGACCGCCAGGGAAAGTTCGATCCGGAAAAAGCCGCTGCCAATGATGTTCCGATGAGGCTTTGGAGCAGGCTTCAAAAAGGCGCCGAGATCGATCACGAGGGGAGGCATTTTACTCCCGATATGATACTCGGTCCCGGAAGAAAGGGTCTTAAAGTGACCTATTGCACGGATTCGAGGCCCGTTAAGGCTATCAGCGAGGCAGCAAAGGACGCGGATCTTTTTATTTGCGAAGGCATGTACGGAGAACCGGGCTCTGAGGGAAGAGCCAGGGAACACAAGCATATGTGTTATGCGGAAGCCGCAAGGCTCGCAGCCGAGGCACATCCCAGGGAAATGTGGCTGACTCACTACAGTCCGGCTACCGCAAAACCGGAGGAATTTATCGATGTTGCGAGGGAGATATTCCCAAATACTTACGCGGCCAGGGATTTAAGAAGCGTAACACTGAAATTTGAAGATGATGAGCAGTGATGACAGACATACAGGATGTACCGGTCACAAGGTGCACATAAAAAGAAGCGTTTGTCATAAACTGCACTCACGGTACGGAGGTTAAGTATGAAGCAGTCTAAGATAGGGATCGGCGGTACGATATTTATCGTAGCGATCGTCGCTTCGCTGATCGTCGGGCTTTATATGGTGATCACCAGAAACAGGGACAGCGGCAAGCTTGAGCCGGATGTGGATGTGACGGAATATTCTTCGTTAAAACAGCGTAATCTGGTTCAGAATTACCCTCAGACAGCAAGAGAGGTTGTGAAAATGTACTGCCGCATTACCAAATGTCTGTATAATGAAGAGCTTTCGGACTCACAGACTGAAGACCTTGTTGATATGCTGCGCCTCCTCTACAGTGACGAGCTTCTCGATCAGAACCCGCGCATGGATATGATAGGGCTTGTAAAGGGCGATATAGCCAATTATAAAAAAGCCGGCAGGAGCATAAACAGCTACAGCATCGATGATTCTGCGGATATTGTTTACGTGCGCACAACCAAGCCTGCAAAGGCTAGTGTGAATATGTATTTTACCCTCAAGGAGGGAGCGGGCTTTAACCGTGCCTATGAGGAGATATTGCTTGTGGAGGCCGAGGAGAATGTCTGGAAGATACTCGGATGGAGAGCAAGCGATGATACCTCAGTCAAACAGGCAGAATAAAGGATGTTACAACATTTATCAGTTTAGAACAGGTGGCATGATCAGGTGAATGATATAAAAATACTTGCAATAGAATCTTCCTGCGATGAGACGGCAGCTTCCGTCGTAAAAAACGGAAGGGACGTGCTTTCGAATACGATCTATTCCCAGATAGCGCTTCATACACTGTACGGAGGGGTTGTTCCGGAGATAGCGTCAAGAAAGCATATAGAGAAGATCAATTATGTTATAAAAGGCGCACTCGATGAGGCAGGGTGTGAACTCGGCGATATGGATGCGATAGCCGTGACATACGGTCCGGGCCTTGTGGGAGCGCTTCTGGTAGGCGTGGCCGAAGCCAAGGCTGTCAGTTATGCCCGAAAGCTGCCGCTTGTGGGCGTACACCATATCGAAGGTCATATTGCGGCCAATTATATAGAGCATAAGGATCTTGAGCCTCCCTTTATGTGCCTTGTCGTATCCGGCGGGCATACGCATCTTGTGATCGTGAAGGATTACAATAAATTCGAGATCGTCGGAAGAACGCATGATGACGCGGCGGGAGAGGCATTTGACAAGGTTGCCAGAGCCGTAGGCCTCGGATATCCGGGCGGACCCAAGGTTGATAAGTGTGCGGTGAACGGAAGAAAAGATGCGGTTGATTTCCCGAGAGGCCATGTCGGTGAAAATCAATATGACTTTTCGTTCAGCGGTCTGAAATCCGCTGTTTTAAATTATCTGAATTCCTGCCGCATGAAGCAGGGACTTGACGGCAATGTCGTGTATTCGATGAAGACCGACAGACCGGACTTCGATCCGTTTGAGCTGATCGATCCCGAGACCGGTGTGACCGTCGCGGATGTGGTAGCTTCATTTCAGGCTGCAGTAGTGGATGTCCTTGTTTCGCATACGGTCGAAGCGGCTCATGAATACGGATTTGATAAGATCGCAATGGCCGGCGGTGTAGCTTCGAATTCGGCTCTCCGCAGGGCAATGAAGGAAGAGTGCGAAAAGAAGCGGCTGAAGCTGTATTATCCTTCGCCCGTTCTTTGTACGGACAATGCCGCGATGATAGGCTGCGCAGGCTATTATGAATTTATTAACGGAACCAGACACGGACTGGATCTGAATGCTGTTCCGGGACTGAAACTCGGCGAAAGATAGTCCGGAATTATCAGGGATGGAGAGTGGATCTATATGAATACGGCTGCGATCATTGTGGCTGCCGGTGCTGGAAAACGCATGCGCAGTTCGGTAAGAAAGCAGTATATCGATATTTTGGGGTATCCGGTATTGTATTATACCGTAAAGGCATTTGAAGAAAGCAGTGTTGATAAGATCGTGATCGTAACAGGCGCGGACGAGACGGAGCTTGTTAAAAAGGAGATCGTCGAAAAATACGGTTTTGCTAAAGTAGTATGTGTCTGTGAAGGCGGAAGGGAAAGGTTCGATTCTGTTTATGCGGGGATAAGGCAGGCCGCTCTTTCAGGGGCCGGGCATGTTCTTATACACGACGGGGTAAGGATGTTTGTAACACCCGGACTTATAGACAGATGTATAGAGAGTGTCAGGGAAAACGGTGCCTGCGTGGCTGCGGTCCCGGTCAAGGATACTCTTAAGGAATGCACACCCTGCGATGAAAGCGGAGATACCGTCTGTGTCGCCAAAACCCTGGACAGAAGCACGATATGGCAGGTACAGACACCGCAATGCTTTGAGACATCACTTATAAAAGATGCATTTGAAAAGATGTATGCCGGGAGTGAGCCTGAAAGAAGCAGGATAACGGATGACGCGATGGTCGCGGAGATATTTACGGACCATAAGGTAACGATCGTCGAAGGTGATTACAGGAATATCAAGATAACTACTCCGGAAGATCTGGAACTGGCCCGCTTTCTGGTGGCCCGGAATCAAACATGAGGGGAAATCGTTTTTCATGACTAATAAGATCAATGATAAATATATCAGGGATTTTTTCGGTATTGACGACAGTCCCGAGGGGGACGAAGAACTTGCTGAGATCGTTGAAAAGCTGATCAGGGTCAAGTTTGAGAACGGCGAGGATATCTGTACGATCGACGGTGAACCGGACGGAATGTTCTTTCTTGAATCGGGTACCGCCATCGTCCTCGGAAGAGACGGAGCACAGCTCAATATCATGCACGAAGGCCAGTATTTTGGCGAGTACGCTGTTCTGGCCAAACAAAAGAGAATGTCAACGGTAAGATCTCTGGGCAGGACCGTCTGCTACAAGATGGAAACCGAAGATGTCATGAAGATCCTTCTGAAACATCCGAATATTTACGGCGAACTGATGAAGCGGGTGTACAGCCAGGTATCGAGAAAACATTCACAGGTACTGGCTCTTTCCGGAATGCGTAAAGGCATTCTGCAGCATCCTTCGAATGTTGCGCCCATGTCAAAAAGGCAGATGCTGGTCCAGTATGGATGTCTGGCGCTTATCTATCTTCTGGCGGCTGTTTTTATCCCCAAAGACACGGTTGCTCCTGTTTTTATCCTGCCGCTCCTTCTGATGCTGGTATATGTACTTATCACAAAAAGAACGCTCGAATCCCTGATAGTCGGAGGAATACTGGCGGCACTGCTGTATTACCGGACCGGATTGTCTGCCAGTTATGCTGATGCCATCATGGAGACTATGGCTTCACCGGATAATGTCTTTACTGTGCTCGTAATGGCATTGATGGGCGGCATGGTAACACTGATCGAAGCCTCGGGCGGAGTTACGGCATTTAAGAAATTTGCCGAAAGCAATGCCAAAGACGAAAACGGTGTTCTGCTGACTTCCTTTGGGATAATGACGCTGACTCTGATCGATGACGGACTGAATATGCTGTGCGCATCATCGGCGACTGTTTCGGTCGCAAAAGAGAAGAGAGTTGTAAGGGAAAAACTCGGACTGCTCTACAGCATGCTCCCCACGGTCTTAAGCTCATTCTTTCCGCTTTCCCTGTGGGGGATATTTGTTATCGGTACTTTGAACCTGTCGATAAGGGAGAATGTGGTCGGTATGTTCGCAAGATCCATACCGTTCAATTTCTTTTCACTGCTGGTGCTTCTGGCAATGCTCATGTTGTGCACGGGCAGACTTCCGAAGATAAGACAGTTGAAAGAAGCGGAGATAAGGGTTAAGAACGGTGGGACCTTATGGCCTGCCGGTTCGGAAAAATATCTCAGTGTGACTGAACCCGAAATGTGGGGAAAGATGTCAAACGTAATGCTGCCGATCGCTGCTCTTGCCGTGACCTCGCTCGGTGTACGTTCGTTCTTTGCCGGTGGCTTTATCGTTGACAGCGCGGTAGGACTTACGGCAACACTGCTGTTTATGTTCCTGCTGTATTGTGCCCAGGGACTTCTGACTCCTGAGCAGTTTATGGAACATCTGATAACAGGTATAGCCAATTCGGCGCTCCCGATTGTCATGTATCTGCTCACGATGTGCTTCTCATCATTATTGGAACAACTGTACCTGAACAGTTATTTCGAGAGCATGATAGGCTTCTTCAAGGGCTTTGTACCGATTCTGCCTGCAATGACATTTCTGATCGCGACTGTACTGACGATCGCTCTGGGATCATCCTGGGCGATGTATGCGATCATTTTCCCGATAGCATTGAAAATGGCATTTACGGTAGGACTAAATCCGGCTCTGGTCATCGGCGCGGTGGCCGGTGCAGGGATAGCCGGGGAAAAACTGTGCATTTTCACTGCGGACGCGCTTAATGTCGGAACCGCTGTCGGATGCGGTCCCGGCGCGATCATGAAGATAAGGGTGTCGTACAGCGCTGTCCTGACCGGTATTGCCGCAGTGATGTATCTTATAGCGGGCGTTATAATACGGTGAGGTATTGTCAAGGCTGACAGTTGTTTACTTAAGGAATCCGTTTACGATCATTTCGACCGCTTCGTCTTCTGTGAGTCCGAGAGTCATGAGCTTGGTGAGCTGCTCTCCGGCAATCTTGCCGATCGCTGCTTCGTGGATCAGCGAAGCGTCTATATAGTTGGCTTCGAGTTCGGGGATCGCTGCAACCTTGCCGTTGTCCATGATGATAGCGTCACACTCGGAATGGCCGTGGCAGGCATTGTTGCCGCGGATGTTCGAGCGGAAGAGCTGTGCTGAGTCTTCCTTTGCAACGGAACGGGAGATCAGGTTTGTGCCTGAATTTACACCGTTCAGATCAACAATGAAATCAGTCTCGGCATGCTGGGTGCCATGAGTCATGATCTTCTCTTTGATAACGAGGGTGGCACTGTCGGCAACATCGGCACGTGTCGTGCGTATAGTGGAATCAACGCCCTTGATCTGTACGGTATCCATTTCGAGATAACTGCCTTCGTCAAGGTGGATTATGGTCTGGGGGTTCAAAACGACCTCGCCGCGTCCGTCGCCTTCTCCGTAATGCTTTTCCACATAACGGACCCTGGAATTTTTGCCGACAAAGAAGGTATGTATTCCGTCATGTTCGGATTTCTGCGTACCGCAGTTATGGATCCCGCATCCGGCAATGATCGTTACATCGCAGTTTTCACCGATGAAAAAATCATTGTATACGGATTCGGTCAGTCCGGTCTGGCTGATGATGACAGGAATGTGTACGCTTTCCTTCACGGTATTGTCTTTGATATGTATGTCAATTCCGGGTTTATCGGTCTTGGTGATGATCTCAATGTGCTCGGTAGAGCGGCGTCCGGCTCCTTCTCCGTTCGAACGGATATTGTAGGCGCCCTCGGGCACCTCATGCAGACCGGCTACTTCTTCGAGAAGTCTTTTCTGTATATCGTCCATGATGGATCCTTTCATTTAAACATTTAATTTGTCACAGGAATCTACAGCCCAGCTTTCACTGTTGATAAGAGGCATTACTTCATCCTTTGAACCGGTTTTTGTTACACGTCCGCCGGCGATAAGAATGAGTTCGTCCGCTATATTTATGATACGTTCCTGATGAGAGATTATAACTATGCAGCCGTGGAGCTTGTTGTGAAGCCTGTCAAACACCTTGATGAGGTTATTGAAGCTCCAGAGGTCGATGCCGGCTTCCGGTTCGTCAAATACGGTGAGTTTTGAAGCCCGTGCCATGGTCACGGCTATTTCGATCCTCTTTAATTCACCTCCTGAAAGAGATGAATTGACTTCACGGTCGATATAATCTCTTGCGCACAGACCGACTTCCGAAAGGAAGTTGCAGGCGTCGGCTGTTGACATGTCGCCTGCGGCAAGAGTGATCAGATCCTTGACGGTAATACCCTTGAAACGTACGGGCTGCTGGAAGGCAAAGCTGATCCCGAGCCGGGCTCTGTCGGTTATGGACATATCGGTTATATCGGTTCCGTCAAAAATGATCTTGCCGGAATCGGGTCTTACTATGCCTGATATAAGCTTGGCAAGAGTTGATTTACCGCCGCCGTTCGGACCGGTTATAACATAGAATTTATCATCCTGAAGAGTCAGTGAGACATCACGGATGATCTCTTTATCTTTTCCTTCGTCACTGACGGTATAGGAAATGTTCTGCAGCTCTAACAATTCTTTTCCTCCTGAAAAATATGATAAAAAATTGAAAAATATACATTCGGCTTATCTGATTATACGGTAGACCCCAAAATACTTCAAGTTAAAGTTTTCTGAAGCATGAGGGATAATGTAAACAGTTTATGAAAAATAAGTGAAAACTAATATCCTGATTGCGGTTAAGGCAGATTTATAGTATACTGTATATGATCAAAGCAGTCTGCCCGGAAGGGGCCGAAAGGTATAAGATTGAAATGCAGAGGTTGATGATGTTTAAATATCTATTGTTTGATCTTGACGGGACGCTGACCGAATCGGGGCCGGGTATAATCAATTCGGCAAGATTTGCGCTGGAGCATTACGGGATCGATGCAGGAGGCGATGAAGAATTACGCAGGTTCATCGGTCCTCCCTTAAAGGATTCCTTCATGCGGTTTTACGGATTTGACGAGGAAAAAGCCACTGAAGCGATCGTCTGGTTCAGAAAGTATTACAATTCGAAGGGCTGGTGTGAAAACAGACCGTATCCGGGAGTGCCCGAAATGCTTAAAGAGCTTAAGGATAACGGATTTACACTGATCGTGGCCACTTCCAAGATCGAGGCACAGGCGGTGAGGATATGCGGACATTTCGGTCTTGACTGCTTCCTTGACGGTATTGTGGGTTCGGATGACGGTACAAGGTCGAAGAAATCCGATGTTATACGATATGTTCTTGAAAAGTTCGGGGTCGAAGATCTGTCGGAAGCGATAATGATAGGCGATCGTGAGCATGATATTTTCGGAGCAAAAGACGTAGGATTAAAGTCAATGGGGGTTCTGTACGGGTATGGGGACCGTGATGAGCTTGAGAGGGCCGGAGCTGATATTATCTCTGAAAGAGTGGATGATATAACAAGGTATTTTACAAAAGGAAGGCGGGTGTAGTAATGGAGATCAAAGAAATCATCAGAAATCTGACTTTGGAGGAAAAGTCAAAGCTGGTCGGCGGTGCCGACGCATGGAATACGGTGGCGGTAGAAAGAGTCGGGATACCTGCGGTAAGAGTCAGTGACGGACCTCACGGGCTTCGAAAAACCCGGGATGATGACTCTCTTGATATTCATGAGACCGTGCAGGCAGTATGTTTTCCTTCGGGAGCAGGACTGGCTTCTTCGTTTAACACTGATCTGATGGAGCATCTCGGAGGCGTTCTTGCCCGCGAGTGCAAGGCTGAAAATGTTGATGTGATACTTGGTCCGGCCATCAATATCAAACGTTCTCCGCTGTGCGGAAGAAATTTTGAGTATATGTCCGAGGATCCTTACCTTGCAGGCAGGATGGCAACTGCATATGTCAAAGGCGTCCAGGCTGAAGGCGTAGGAGTAAGCCTTAAGCATTTTGCGGCGAACAATCAGGAAAAGCGCAGAATGACCGTCAGTGCGGTTATTGACGAGAGAACGTTAAGAGAGATATATCTTTCGGCATTTGAAGCAGTCGTAAAAAATGCGAAGCCCGATACTCTCATGTGTTCATACAATAAGATAAACGGGGTTTATTCATCGGAAAACAACTGGCTCCTCAATGAAGTCCTTCGTAACGAATGGGGCTTTGACGGTCTTGTGATGTCGGACTGGGGTGCCGTAAACAACAGACCCGAGGGAGTTAAGGCAGGTCTGGATCTTGAGATGCCTTCAAGCTACGGGATCAATGCCAAAAAGGTTGAAGAGGCCGTCATCGAAGGCAAGCTGGATGAAAAAGACCTTGATACCGCGGTTGAGCACGTTCTTAAGCTGGTTGACAAATATACCGGATTTGCTGCGGGCGTGACCGAGGAAAATATTGTAAAATATGCTCCCAAGCCCGTTGAAAGCGATCCGGCGGCCGAAAACGAATGCTGCCCGGATAATTGCTGTGATACGGATAAAGACGATACGTGCTGCGAAGCTGATACCGGGTGCTGCAGCGGCGGTGCGGAATGTGGTGAAGAGAAGAAATCCTCTTTTGACAGGGTTGCGGATCATAAAGAAGCAAGAAAGATCGCACGTGAATGTA
>JAILIQ010000046.1 GCA_024695205.1 Lachnospiraceae bacterium | reverse complement strand
CCAATGTACAGAACGCTTACCAGATGATCCTCAGAATGTGCATGAGAGCACCGGCAACGCTTATAATCGCGATGATCATGTCATTCAGGATCAGTACGCGTATCTCGATGATCTTCCTGATCGCGATCATTATTCTGGCAGCTATCCTGGCATTCATTATCTCTCATGCGATGAAAGCCTTCGAACAGGCATTTCCGAAGTATGATGAACTGAATGCGAGCGTACAGGAGAATGTTTCGGCGATCCGTGTTGTAAAGGCTTATGTACGTGAAGATCACGAGATTGGCAAGTTCAAGAAGGCCAGCAACAACATTTACAAGATATTCACACATGCCGAGAATATCACGACCTTCAACGGTCCTGTAATGAACATTACAGTCTACACCTGTATCCTGCTGATAAGCTGGATCGGTGCGAAGATGATCGTAAACAGCCATCAGACAGAACTCACGACAGGTAATCTGATAAGCCTGCTGTCCTACAATATGTCGATCCTGATGAATCTTATGATGCTTTCGATGATATTCATCATGATCTCGATGAGTGCGGCAAGCTTTAAACGTATCAATGAAGTCCTGACTGAAGTTCCTGACATTACGAATCCCGAAAAGCCCATTTGGGAAGTTCCGGACGGAAGCATTGAGTTCGATCACGTGAATTTCAGATACAAGAAGGACGGTAATGAAAATGTTCTCTCCGATATCAATTTAAAGATCAGATCCGGAGAGACGATCGGCATCATAGGTAGTACGGGTAGCGCAAAATCTACGCTTGTCAATCTGATCAGCCGTCTGTACGACGTTAATGACGGTTCTGTGAAGGTCGGCGGGCATGATGTCCGCGAATACGATATTGAGGCGCTGCGCGACGAGGTAAGCGTGGTCCTTCAGAAAAATGTGCTGTTCTCGGGAACCATTATTGAGAACCTTCGCTGGGGTCTGCGAAAGAAGAGGGTTAAGGATGAGAATGGGAATATGGTCATCCTGAGAAGCTTTGAACAGGACGGACCTACGGCAGGACCTGTGCGTATCGACAGGAAGAACGGCGAAGTCATTGATATGAAATCCGCAAATGCAGGTGTTGCAGAGCCAGAAGAGACCGAAGAGGAGCGTAAGGCGATCGAAGAGGAATGCAGGCGTGTTTGCAGACTGGCGTGTGCCGATGAATTCATAGATAAGATGCCCGACGGTTACAATACACATATCGAGCAGGGCGGAGCCAATGTATCGGGCGGTCAGAAGCAGAGACTCTGTATCGCAAGAGCCCTTATGAAAAAGCCGAAGATACTGATCCTTGACGACAGTACAAGCGCCGTTGATACGGCAACCGATGCGAAGATCAGGAAGGCCTTTGCCGAAGAGATACCCGGTACGACGAAGCTTATTATCGCACAGCGTATTGCAAGCGTTAAGGATGCCGACAGGATAATCGTCATGGAAGACGGTAAGGTTAACGGCTTCGGAACACATGATGAACTGATGGCAAATAACGCGATCTACCGTGATGTATATGAGTCGCAGACCGGCGGCAGCGGTGATTTTGATGAAGCGGGAGGTGATAGATAATGCCAGGACCCGGACCCCGTGGTATTCCGAGGGGAATGAAGCCGATGGTGGAAAACCCCGGAAAGATCATTAAAAGACTTTTAAAATACATGGTACTTGATAATCTGGTACTGTGGATACTCGTGGCGATCTGTATTGTCACGACCGTTCAGATGATGACCGTTCAGGGAACATTATTTACGAGAACACTGATCGACGGTTATATCATTCCGCTGTTAAAGAGTGAAAATCCTGATTTTGCGCCCCTGAAGGCTGAGATATTCCGTGTGGCGGGCTGTATTTCCATAGGTATCGTAGCCGCATTCATACAGCAGCGTATCATGGTGCATATCACACAGGGCTTTATGAGAAAGCTTCGTGATGATATGTTCGGACATATGGAAACCCTGCCTATAAAATATTTTGATACCCATGTTCACGGCGATATCATGTCACTGTACACCAATGACGTTGATACGATGCGCCAGATGATAAGCCAGAGCGTTCCGCAGCTGATCAACAGCACGATAACGATCGTAAGCGTTCTTATCTCGATGATCGTGCTCAATGCACCGCTGACTCTTGTTTCACTTGCCATGATCGCCGTCATGCTTGTCATCACAAAGAATGTCTCAAAGCTCTCCGGCAAGTTCTTCGGGAAGCAGCAGAAAGATCTGGGTGCATTAAACGGCTATATCGAGGAAATGATGTCGGGACAGAAGGTCATCAAGGTTTTCTGTCATGAAGAGCAGACGGTAAAAGGCTTTGACGGACTGAACACGGCACTGTGCGACAGCGCTTACAATGCAAACCGCTTCGCCAACATCATCGGACCTCTTAATATGCAGATCGGAAATGTAAGCTATGTTGTGGTTGCGATAGTCGGCGGACTTATGGCCATCAAGGGCTTCTGGGGCTTCAGCCTCGGTGCCCTCGCAAGCTTCCTTACATTTAACAGGAATCTCAATATGCCTATCAACCAGATAAGCATGCAGGTCAATGCGATCATCATGGCCCTTGCCGGCGGAGACCGTATTTTCAGGCTTATGGACGAGAAGTCCGAGATAGATGAGGGTTATGTCACTCTCGTAAATGCAAGAAGGCTTGAGGGTGAGGAACTTGCAGAGTTCAACAGGCGTGCCGGGGAAGCCAGAAAGGTGATCGAGGAAGAAGCCCGTAAGAATGCTGCAGGCGGTAAAAGCGCTGCCGCCGTACCGGGCGGAAAAGAGCCGGGACAGACCGGGGAAGCCGCTCAGCCCGCGGCCGACAACCGTTTGCGGGATCTCACGGATTCAGGGCAGAAAAATGAAGCTGAGGACAGGATAAAGGCCGATGCCGAAAAGAAGCTTCTTAACGGTGGAAATGCAGTGGCAAGCACGCCTATAGGAGACCCCGTTACCGAGACTGCCGAAAGGACCGGACTCTGGGCCTGGAAGCATTATCACAAGGCAGACGGTACGACTACATATGTAGAATTAAAGGGCGATGTTGTGTTTGACAATGTTGACTTCGGTTATACCGAGGAAAAGATGGTTCTGCACGATATCAAGCTGTTTGCGACGCCGGGTCAGAAGATCGCGTTCGTAGGATCCACGGGTGCGGGAAAGACCACGATCACGAACCTTATCAACCGTTTCTACGATATTCAGGACGGTAAGATCAGATATGACGGCATCAATGTAAATAAGATCAAAAAGGCGGATCTGAGGCGTTCGCTCGGCATAGTTCTGCAGGAGACGCATCTGTTTACCGGAACGGTTATGGACAATATCCGCTACGGCAAGCTTGATGCTACCGATGAAGAGGTCATTGCAGCGGCAAAGCTTGCCAATGCCCACAGCTTTATCAGAAGACTGCCTGACGGCTACAATACGATGCTGACAGGCGATGGGGCGAACTTAAGCCAGGGACAGCGCCAGCTTTTGGCGATAGCCCGTGCGGCAGTTGCCGATCCTCCGGCACTTATCCTCGATGAAGCAACATCTTCGATCGATACCCGTACCGAGAAGCTCGTTCAGGAAGGCATGGATAAGCTGATGAAGGGCAGAACCACCTTTGTTATCGCACACAGGCTTTCAACCGTCAAGAACAGTGACTGTATCATGGTCCTCGAGCAGGGACGCATCATCGAGCGCGGTTCGCATGATGAGCTGATCGCCGAAAAGGGCAAGTATTACCAGCTGTATACCGGCAATTCGATCACAGCGTAACGGTAGAATGCATCAGACTTATACCCGCAACAGACCGACAGGTAACAGGCTGGCTGTTGCGGGTATTTTCTGAGGAAACGCTGATAAAATCATCGTTTCCTTAGAACGCTCCGCTTTGGATGCGCAGAAAATCGCATAGGGAAGAACGCTTCGCATTTGCGATTTTCGTGCGGGGAAGCACTTAATCAGTGCTTCCGTAAATAAAAATCAGAAAGGAAACAGGTATATACGGAAATGAAGCTGATCAGAACCGAAGATGCTGTCGGTACCGTGCTCTGCCATGACATAACACAGATCATCAAAGGTGTCACAAAGGATGCGGTGTTTCGCAAGGGGCATATAGTGCGGGAAGAGGACATTCCCGTGCTCCTCTCATGCGGCAAGGAAAACCTGTACGTCTGGGAATGCGATGAAAATATGCTGCATGAAAATGAAGCGGCCGATTTCCTATGTGATCTGTGTCAGGGCGCCAATCTGCGCCGTGGAAATGTCAAGGAAGGCAAGCTTGAGATATTTGCGGAATGTGACGGGCTCCTTAAGGTTGATGAAGCAGGCGTCCTTGCCGTAAACAGTGCGGGTGAGATGATGATCGCCTCAAGGCACGGGAATTTCCCCGTAAAAGCCGGTGATAAAGTAGCCGGAACACGTATTATCCCGCTCGTTATAGAGAAGGAAAAACTGACCCGGGTAAAGGACAGGATACGGGAATTGCAGGAGAAGCCGGGCTTACACGAAAAACCCGCATTTAAGGAAAAACTTGAAGATATAAGACCTTTGTATAATGTACTTCCCTTTAAGCATAAGAGAGCGGCCATCATCGCTACCGGAAGCGAGATAAGGAAGGGAATTATCGAGGATACCTTCACACCCGTTGTTGAGGCAAAGCTTGCGGAATATGATACCGGGATCGTGTACAAAGCGACGCCGGGCGACGAGCATGAACTGATCACAAAAGAGATAATGAAAGCCATCAATGAATACAACGCGGATATTGTGCTCTGTACCGGAGGCATGAGCGTTGACCCGGATGACCGGACGCCTCTTGCGATCAGGAACACAGGGGCAAGGATCGTATGTTACGGTGCGCCTGTCCTTCCCGGAGCCATGTTTATGCTGGGGTATCTTGATAAAAAAGCTACGGGAAACACCGCCGAAGGGGGATCAGGAGCGATCCCGGGCGGAACGGACGATAAAACGGACGGTAAAACATTGGATAAAGTTGCAATAATGGGACTTCCGGGCTGTGTAATGTTTCACGGACGAACGATCTTCGACCTTATCCTGCCGAGGATCATGGCAGATGACGAAGTTTTCGGCGAAGAGATCGCCGCATTCGGAACGGGCGGTCTGTGCCTGAACTGTGAAACCTGCACGTTTCCTAATTGTGGATTCGGAAAATAATATTGTAAATACAATGCAATTCTCTTTTCTGAATATTTGAACCATAATTTCGTTTTGCGGAAAAATTTTAAGAAAAATTACAATTTATGTAGATTTTTCTGAAATCATGTGATATAATGGATGTTATAAATATAAATTAATTATTTATATTGAGCTGTTGTGGGGCATATCCTGCAGAAATAGTCATTATTCACATTTTTCAGGAGGATCTTATGGCAAAGATTGAAGAGACAGGCACATTCAGTCCTAAGGACGAGCTTAAGGCGGCGATCGGCAAGGTAAGCACATGTTATCTTGTACTGATGATCATTTTCACTATCGCATATCTGCTTGAGTTTATCAAGGGCACGAGAACAGTGGGATATATCGTGATATTCCTGCTTATCGGATGGGTTCCTTACGGGATCGGCAAGTTTATTTCGATCAGTCTGGACAACTGGGAACTGGCGAAGTGGATATATGTAGTCGGTTATACGGTTTTATACATTTTCGCATTACTGACGGGCAGACAGACAACTTATGTCTATCTGCTCCCCATGATGTTCGTATTTATGCTGACTACCGATACCAAGCTTATGATGATCGTCAACGGTGCAGCGGTAGTGGCTAACGTGATCTCCGTTATCATTGCCTATATGGCTGCGGAGGATAAGGCGACTTTTCTGGCGGATGCGGAGATACAGGTGCTGGTTATCCTGGTATGCGCGATCTTCTCAGGCATCACAGTTAAATTTATAAAGAACAATAATGACAGGAAGCTTAAGGCTTCCGATGAAAGCGCGGCAAGGATCTCGGGAATGATGGAGCAGATCTCCGCCATGGTTGATGAAGCCAAGCAGCGCATTGAGGTTTCCGACAATCATGCCAAGGATGTTGACAGCAATATCGCTTCCTGTGAAGAGGCCATGACCGAGCTTGCAAAGGGTGCCGAGATGGTTGCCAATACCTCCGAATCACAGCTTGTCGCTACCAGAGAAATGTTTAATACGATCGAAGAGCTCAAGCAGATCGCTACAAGATCGGCAAGTGATATGGAGAATGTTTCAAGTGAGATCAATACCTGTATCAGTGCGAAGGATGCTCTTGTTGCGGGTATCACGAGTGTAAACACGAAGGCTGCTTCGGTTGAGGAGAGAGCACGTACATTGTCATCAACAGCACAGACAATGAACGATATCATTGAGATGATCAATGAGGTTGCAAGCCAGACCCAGCTGTTAAGCCTTAATGCTTCGATCGAGGCTGCACGTGCCGGTGATGCCGGACGAGGATTTGCGGTTGTAGCGGGCGAGATCGGAAGCCTTGTGGAACAGACAACTACAGCTACTTCGAAGATATCCGACAAGGTAAGCGAGATCAGAAGCGAGATCGAGACGGTCGTTACGGATATTTCCGAGATCCGCAACGAGGTTAGCGCACAGACCGACAACAGTATCGAGATGGGCCGTCAGTTTGATGAGATGGCGGTACAGGTCAACGAAGTACGCGACGGTATCAGAAAGCAGAACGAGGCTGTTGATGTTATCTATACTTCCGGTACCAATATTTCGGAGAGTATATCAACCCTGTCGGGTGTCAGCGAAGAGACGACGGCATCCGCAGAGCAGACTCTGAGAATGCTTCATACTTCTGCCGAGGCGATCAACAGCCTGACTGATGAGCTTGGTAATCTGAATGAACTTATGAAAAAATAAAACATCAGAAACATTTATGGAGTTCATGGCTGCAGGTGTCGAATTTAGGGCACCTGTAGCAGAGCTCATTTACACACTGTCCTTCAGCCTCAAACTGAAGGATATTTTTTACCGTGGTTTCGGCAATGTTCGAAAGGGCTTCTTCGGTCAGGAAGGCCTGATGGGAGGTTACGATGACGTTCGGCATGGAGATCAGCCTTGCAAGTACGTCATCGGCTACGATATGACCCGAAAAATCGTGGAAAAAGACATTGGCTTCCTCTTCGTAAACATCAAGACATGCGGCTCCGATCTTGCGTTCCTTGATACCTTCGAGAAGTGCTTCCGAGTCGATCAGGGCACCGCGGGATGTATTGATGATAACAACGCCTTTTTTAAGCTTTTTGATGCTTGTGGCATTGATCGTATGTCTGGTCTCGCCGGTGAGAGGACAATGAAGCGATATAACATCGCTGCGCGCAAAGAGCTCATCAAGGCTTACGTATTCGATACCGCTGTCCTTGGCAGGGAACTTGTCATATGCGATCACCTTCATTCCGAAGCCGCGGCATATATCCATGAAAATACGTCCGATCTTACCCGTTCCCACGACACCGACTGTTTTGTCGTGAAGCTCGAAGCCTGTCAGCCCGTTAAGAGAGAAATTAAAATCCCTGGTCCGGATATAAGCCTTGTGAATGCGCCTGATCGAGGTAAGGAGCAGCGCCATGGCATGTTCGGCAACTGCATAGGGCGAATAGGCGGGTACATTGAACACATGGATCCTTCCGAATGCATGCTCGATATCGACATTATTGTAGCCTGCGCAGCGGAGTGCGATCATACGGACGCCTTCGGCCTGAAGCGCATCGATCACGTCTGCATTTACGATATCATTTACGAAAATGCAGACACCGTCGCAGCCCGAAGCAAGATTTATCGTGTCGGGAGTGAGCCTGGTTTCAAAGAATTTGAACTCGATATCGTTCTCCCTGCCATATTTTTCAAATGAGGGGATATCATAGGGCTTTGCGTCATAAAAAGCGAATCTGATCATGGTGTCATCCTTTCATGAAATGAATTTTTTTGTTGTCTTTATGGATTATGGTACCACAACAGTAACAAAGGTGCAACAGAACTTCTTTTGCTTGACACTGTTAAGCTTCTGTGGTATTCTTTTGGCAATGAATTTTAAGGAGGAACATGAAAATGAAAAGAATCAAGACCTTAGACACACAGAATCTTTGTGAAACAGCGAAGAACGGTGGCTGCGGTGAGTGCCAGACATCATGTCAGTCTGCCTGCAAGACAAGCTGCGGTGTCGCCAATCAGAAGTGCGAGAATACAAAGAAGTCCAGATAAGTAACAAGATAATCCTGTTAAATTTACATTTGACGGTGGCGAGTAGGGTTATTCCCTACTCGTTTTGTTGTGTGATAAACGAATGCCCTTGGCGTAAGCTTGCTTACTGACAAGGACTGAATGAACGGTCATCGGGCGGACTGTGTACGCGGGATGATCCACCGGATCGGGCAGGAGTAAGCCTGCCCGGTCATGTTATGAGGAAATGCGGAGAGGAAAATGGTCCATCAATATAAACTGAACGGATATAATATTGTTATCGACACCTGTTCCGGATCGGTACATTCCGTAGACGACGTTGCCTACGATATCATCGGAATGTACGGTAAGCCCGGGGCTGAGGTTGTAAGAGAGATACTTGAAAAGTACGGGGACAGGGAAGATGTTACCGAAGAGGATATTAAGCTCTGTATCGAAGATGTAGAAGAGCTTGTGGCCGAAGGAAAGCTCTATACTCCGGATACCTTTGAGGAAAAGGCCGGTGTGTTAAAGGAGCGTTCGGCCGGTGTCATAAAGGCTCTGTGCCTGCATATCGCACATACCTGCAATCTTAACTGCTCGTACTGCTTTGCAAGTCAGGGAAGGTATCACGGCGAACGCGCGCTGATGTCGTTTGAAACAGGCAGGAGAGCGCTCGATTTTCTGATCGAAAATTCGGGAACGAGGCGTAATCTTGAGGTAGACTTCTTCGGCGGCGAACCGCTCATGAATTTTGACGTGGTCAAACAGCTGGTGGAGTATGCCAGATCGGTCGAGAAACAGGCCGGAAAGAATTTCAGGTTTACACTTACGACGAACGGAATGCTCATAGATGATGACGTGATCGACTTCGCAAACCGTGAGATGAGCAATGTTGTTCTGAGCCTCGACGGAAGAAAAGAGATCCATGACCGTACCAGGGTGGATTATGCGGGTCACGGCAGCTATGACAGGATCGTTCCGCTGTTTAAGAAGCTTGTAGAGGCAAGAGGCGGCAAAAACTACTACATGCGCGGTACATTTACACATGCCAACCCTGATTTTACCAATGATGTATTTCATATGGCTGATCTGGGATTTACGGAGCTGAGCATGGAGCCCGTTGTCTGTGCGCCTGGGGATCCCGCGGGACTTACACCCGAAGATATTGAGATCGTCAAGGAACAGTATGAGATCCTTGCAAAGGACATGCTTCGCAGAGAACGTGAAGGAAAGCCGATTACCTTCTATCACTATATGATCGACCTTAAGGGAGGTCCCTGTATCTACAAGAGGATTTCGGGCTGCGGTGCGGGGACCGAGTATATGGCGGTCACGCCTTGGGGAGATCTTTATCCCTGCCACCAGTTTGTCGGGGAGGAATCCTACAAGCTGGGCAATATATGGGACGGTATCACCAATGAAGCGCTCAGATGTGATTTCAAGGACTGTAATGTCTATGCCCGTAAGGAGTGTAAGGACTGCTGGGCAAAGCTTTACTGCTCGGGCGGGTGCTTCGCAAATGCGTTCCATGCATCGGGCAGCATAAAAGGTATTTACGAACAGGGCTGCGAGCTCTTCAGAAAACGTATGGAGTGCGCCATAATGCTGCAGGTTGCCAAACAGACGGAGGAGTAGTGTGGAAACACCTGTTTACGATTTTATAACAAAATATATAAAGGCGGACAAAGCAAGACTTCACATGCCGGGACATAAGGGTGTCGCCTCGCTCGGACCCGAAGCTTTCGATATTACCGAGGTTTCGGGTGCGGATTCTCTGTATGAAGCTGACGGGATAATCTCCGTCAGCGAAAAAAATGCGACAGAACTCTTCGGCAGCGGACGCACCGTTTACAGCACGGAGGGTTCGACCCAGTGCGTAAAAGCCATGCTTTTTCTTGCTTCTTTACAAAGCGGCGCCAAAAGGCCGCTTTTTGTTGCGGCAAGAAACGTTCATAAGTCGTTTGTTTTCGGAGCTGCATTTCTGGATGCCAGGATCAGGTGGATTTATCCCGAAAAACAGGAAGGAATATGCAGCTGCACGGTGACTCCCGAAAGGCTTGAAAAAACTCTTGCATCGTTAAAGGAAACACCTGCGGGAGTTTACGTAACAAGTCCCGATTATCTCGGAAACATGTGCGATATAAGAGGTCTTGCGGATGTCTGCGCCCGTTTTGGGACACTTCTGCTGGTGGACAATGCACACGGTTCGTATCTTCATTTTTTGAAAAAACCGCTTCATCCCATGGATCTGGGTGCGGATATATGCCGCGATTCGGCACATAAGACGCTTCCTGTGCTGACCGGCGGTG
>JAILIQ010000043.1 GCA_024695205.1 Lachnospiraceae bacterium | reverse complement strand
CATCTTGCTGTAAAACTTGCAGGTGAAAAACTCTATGGGCAGGCAAAACCTTATGAGGGCACTCTTAAAGGCCGTCGGATTTTTTGTTCCGACATGACCTTTGATGCAACGATCAATCCTGTTGCATATGAAGACGGAGAGGCTGTATTCATTGATACTGAAACTGACACATGGAATATGGATCCTAAAGCACTCGAAAAGGCATTTGAGATAAATCCTGATGTTAAATTGATTGTTTTGGCACATCTGTATGGTACTCCCTGCAAAATGGATGAAATTAAAGCCATTGCTGATGAACATAACGCACTCATCGTAGAAGATGCTGCAGAATCTTTGGGAGCAAAGTATAAGCTCTGTGGTAAATGGGTAGAGACAGGTGCCTTAGGTGACTACAACTGTATCTCATTTAACGGAAATAAGATCATTACCGGTTCTGCCGGCGGAATGTTTTTGACAGACAGTCTTGAAGATGCGAACAAGGTCAGAAAATGGTCAACGCAATCCCGTGAAAATGCTTCCTGGTACCAGCATGAGGAGATTGGTTATAACTACAGGATGAGCAACATCATTGCGGGAGTTGTCAGAGGTCAGTTCCCCTATCTTTCCGAACACATTTCGCAGAAAAAGGCAATATACGAGAGATATAAGGCTGGTCTGGCAGACTTACCGCTGACAATGAATCCTTTTGACGAAGAAAAATCGGTTCCGAATTTCTGGCTTAGCTGCATTCTTATCGATGAAGATGCTATGGCTCCTTTTGTCAGAGGTGAACAGGATCAGATGTGGAAAACTGAACCGGGCAAATCTTCTCCGGGCGAGATATTGGAAGCTCTTGCAGCATTCAATGCTGAAGGCAGACCGATATGGAAGCCGATGCATATGCAGCCTATTTATATGACACACAACTTCATCACTGCCGAGGGCAGCGGCAGAGGCGGCAGTAATGCATACATAGCAGGAGAAAGCATGGATGTTGGTGCTGATATCTTCCGAAGAGGTTTATGTTTGCCCTCCGATAACAAGATGACACCCGAACAGCAGGATAAGATAATAGCTATCATTCATAAGTGTTTTGAGTAACGTAATGAAGCATAAACCCTATGGTCCATATGAGAGATTCCTGAAACGCCCGCTTGATTTTTTGTGTGCTCTGTTTGCCATGATCGTATTAAGTCCCGTATTGCTTGTAGTTGCGGTTGTGGTGCGTATCAAACTCGGCTCTCCCGTACTGTTCAGGCAGGAACGCCCGGGACTAAACGGACGCATTTTCAAGCTTTATAAATTCCGTACGATGCTGCCTCCCAAAGACGGTGTGATAGATCCTCTTCAGGATGCCGCAAGATTGACGCCTTTCGGACGCAAACTGAGATCGACCTCACTGGATGAACTTCCCGAGTTATTTAACATCCTGAAAGGCGATATGGCAGTGGTTGGTCCGAGACCGCTTCTCGTACAATACCTCAGCCGTTATAACGAGTATCAGGCCCGCAGGAATGAAGTCAGACCGGGATTTACCGGACTTGCTCAGGTACATGGTCGCAACTCCATCAGCTGGGAAGAAAAGTTTGAATGGGACGTCAAATATGTAGACCGCATAACTTTCATCGGAGACGTGAAGATAATACTGAACACTGTAAAAACGGTTTTCAAGCGCGAAGGAATAAGCGCAGCCGGTGAGGCAACAATGGGAGAGTTCATGGGTTCGGAGGAAAAAGTATGAGGTTGCTTTTCACAGGTGTCGGCCGGCGTATTGAGCTTTTACAAGCATTCAGGGAGGCTGCTTTGGTTTTGAAAAAGGGCCTCAAGATATACGGCGCTGATATTGCGGGAACGGCTCCGGCGCTTGCGTATTGCGATCATGTGCGCCGTGTAGTTGCCATGAAAGATCCGGGATATATTGACGATCTTCTCAGGGTCTGCAGTGAAGATAAGATCGACCTTTTGATTCCTACGATAGACACGGATCTTCTTGTTCTGGCTCAGAACCGTGAAAGGTTCGAATCCATTGGAACTAGAGTTATGATATCTGCCCCGGACATGATCTCGGTCTGCCGCGACAAGAATAATACCAGCAGTTTCTTCAAAGAATGCGGTCTTTTTGCACCTATGCCTGTCAATGACTGGCGTGAATACAAAGCAGGTTATCCGGCATTCATCAAACCTAAGGATGGCAGCAGTTCCATCAACGCATTTAAGGTTGAAAATGAGCAGGAACTCGAAGTCTATGCTTCTCAGGTGGCAGATTATATTGTTCAGCCTTATGTTTCGGGAAATGAATATACGATCGATATTTTCTGTGACTGGGACGGAGAGCCTGTGAGCATTGTTCCGAGACAGAGGCTTCAGGTGCGTGCCGGTGAAGTACTTAAGACAAGGATCTGTATGGATCAGATTATGATCGAAGAAGCAAAGGCTCTGTGCAAGGCTTTTAAACCTTGCGGTCCGATGACCGTACAGCTTATCCGAGATGGATCAGGTATAGACTGGTATATCGAGATCAATCCCAGATTTGGCGGCGGTGCTCCGCTGTCGATGAAGGCAGGCGCTAAATCAGCAGAGACGATACTGAAGCTTTTGGACGGAGAAACCGTTTCGTATATTTCTGACGTAGCTGACGGTGCGGTTTACAGCCGGTTTGATCAGTCAGTCTGCATAACCGAGGGAAAGAAAGAGATCAAAGGTGTGATATTTGATCTCGATGATACTCTGTATAGCGAAAAAGATTATGTCAGGTCTGGTTTTAAGGCTGTCAGTGATTATCTGTGCGGTGATTACGAGGAAAGATTATGGCGTTTCTTTACTGAAGGAAAGCCGGCTGTCGACGGACTGCTTAAAGAGTTGGACCGTGAAGACGAAAAGGCTAAATGCCTTGATGTTTACCGCACACATACACCTGATATATCTCTTTATCCCGGCGTTAAAGAACTGCTGAATGAACTTAAGGGAAAAGGTTATAAGATAGGCATAATTACCGACGGAAGGCCTGAGGGTCAGCGTAATAAGATCAAGGCGCTGGGCCTTGAGACTTTGGTAGATGACATCGTGATAACAGACGAGTTGGGCGGTGTTCAATTCAGAAAACCCTGCGATATCGCTTTCCGCATTATACAGACGCGCTGGAGAATGAGTCATGACAACATAGTTTATATCGGCGATAACGCTGACAAGGACTTTCAGGCTCCCCGTCAATTGGGAATGAAAAGCATTCTGTTTGATAACTCCGACGGCTTGTATCATAAGGCTGAAATGCTTGAGACTAACACGGTAACGGATATTTTAAGTGTCCGTGACATGATCCAGGGATAATGCTATGGATTCAAATATCGATCTGAGCAAAACTCATAGTGAACTTCTAAGTCTTATGAAGACGATTCATGCCATTCTTGTTGAGAATGGTGTGAATTACAGTCTTACCGGAGGATCACTTATCGGAGCTATCCGCCATAACGGATTTATTCCGTGGGATGATGACATCGATATAATGGTAGACAGAGAGAATTTCACAAAGATGCAGCGTGCTCTCGAAAACAACTCCGAGATCAAAGTTTTACGCGGTTATACATTGGCTCCCTGGCTCTACAGGATCAGCGGTGACAGTTATTCAGGCAGCATAGTGCCGATGGTGGATGTCTTCATAATGGATAATCTGCCTGACAGTTCGTTCGGACGCAAGATCAAATTGTTGAAGCTCAGGTTCTTGCAGGGAATGCTGAAGCAAAAGATAAAATACAGGGATTATTCACTTGGGTATAAAATATGCATATTCATTACTCATGTGATCGGAAAGCTGTTCTCAATGAAACTGAAATTGGAATGGTATGATTCAGTTTCCGTAAGAGAGAACAAGAAGGTTACCGAAAGCATCTCTTTGACCAATGATTCTTTCGGTCTGTTGAGCAAAAAATACAACAG
>JAILIQ010000030.1 GCA_024695205.1 Lachnospiraceae bacterium | reverse complement strand
AAAGGAGACCAGCTATGAAAAGTCAAGCCTAAATTCGCAAATTTTTTGATTTTTTTCTGGCCGTAAAAAAGGGTAACTTTAATAATCCTCATAGGATGAGGATTTTAAAACCTATATATAAATGGTCGTGTTATTTCAGATTAAACGCAACGTTGTCGGTTAGCATCTTGTAAATGATGCGAACCAACTTACCGGCACAATGCCCCAGTGCATTGTAATGCAACTTGCCTTCAGACCGTTTCTGATCATAGTACTTCTTAAAGGTCTGGTTGTTCTTGACAACGTTGTGAGCAGCATTTACCAGTGCGAAGCGCAGCGGCCTTGATCCGCGTTTAGACATTTTGGTGTGTCGTGCTTCAAAATTACCCGACTGATAAACAGTAGGATCCAAACCGGCAAATGCAAGAACTTTTGAGGGATTAGAGAATCGGGTTATATCTCCGAGCTCTCCCAGTATCATTCCCCCGTTGATAGCACCAATACCGGGAATGGTAAGTATAACGGAATCCAGGGAATTAACAAGTGATTCCATATCGGATTCCACCATTGTAACCTGCCTGTCCAGAAGTTCGATAAGATCGATAGTTTGTGTTATCTGGAGGGCTACAGAGCTGTCGTTTATGCCGACAGACTTCTGTGCGAGAACTCTTATTTCTTTCGCGGTTTCCTTCTTAAAATGGCCGTGGGAAGCAACTTCAAGAAGATGCGACAGATGAGTCAGATGCATAGAAGCAATCATGCCGGCAGTCGGCGCTTCCTTGAGAAGCGCGTAGCAGCTCTTGTGATGAACACCTTTAAAGAAGTACTGGATTTCAGGGAAAGCCTGATCAACGTAAGAAGTCAACTGGATCTTCGCCTGTGTACGCTTCTTGATCAGCTTCATTCTGAACCTGCCAAGTTCCTTAAGGTGAAGCAGGGAAATGTCATACTTCGTAAAGAAACGGGTATGGTTCATCATCAGCGCTTTTGCAATAACTAAAGTATCGACCTTATCCGTCTTAGTTTTACGGATGTTATTCTTCCGTAATGTCGATGTCTGGATAGGGTTGATGACACAAACCTTGTAATCGCGTAAAACAAGGAATTCAACAAGGTTGTTGCCATAATGAGCCGTTGATTCAAGACCTATGATGAGTTGATCCTTATCGAATTGATCGAGACAGGACTGCAGCTTATGGAAGCCATCATAGTCGTTCGTGAACTTGAACGGCGGGAGCATTATTTCACCATCCGAGGATACCGCGGAGGCGAAATGGTTGAGTTTGGCAATGTCAATGCCTACATAAATCATAAGACCTTCCTTCCTGAGCGTATTGGATGCTGTGACAATCCACAGGCGTTTACCCTCATAGACTTGATTGAAATAAGTGCTCTGATGAAACCGGCGACATCCAGCTTATAAACAATTCAGATAAAACCGTGGCAATACACTCCTTCAAGTAGTTGGACTACAGAAACAAATCAAAAGTCCACAGCATCTGAATGCATTGTAACTGTCACATCAATAAAAAAGAAAGGGAAATATGATGTTCTTGCTTCTATAAACATCATACAAGAATCATATGATGAGAATGGTAAAAACAGCAGGTATAGCGGCAGCGATAGCATTAGGGATATCAACATTCGGAGTGACCGTGTATGCGGGAACCAAATGGTTAGGGAGCAGAAACAAAAATACCGATGCGGTAACGGCGACACAACAGGTTGAATCAGAAGCCGGAACAACAGATGCAGAATCGGGAAATTACGGAGAAAAGGGCAACTTCGGCGGTGCAGGCGGCTTTGGCGGACCGGGAGCGGGCAATGTCACTTTTGCAGAAAGCCCTTCCGAGATCGTGACCGGCGAAGTGACAAGTGCGGCACAGTCGCTCCGCACAGATACCGCAAATGCGACAACGATCATAATGTCGGGATCAAATAACGAAGTGAAGATTTCCGAAGCAGGAAACTATATCGTGACCGGAACCTGCAACGATGGCAATATTACGGTAAAAAAGGATACTACGGGAGTAGTATTGGTACTGAAGGATCTTGATCTTACAAGCACAAAAGGAGCGACCGTATCCCTGAATAAGGGAAGCGAAGTTAAGCTCGTGATCGAAGGCAGCGTGAAACTGACCGATGCCGAGGATCCCGCCGATGAGAATTCGACCGATACCGAAACCGCCGATAATTTCGACGGCGCTGCGATCAAGGTAAAAGACGGTGCGGATGTATATATTACCGGTACGGGCAAGCTCACGATCGATGCCTCCTCCTGCAAGAACGGGATCAAGAGCGGCGATGAGGAAGGCACGGTACTGGTGATCGACGGCCCCGACATTACGGTTACCGCGGCAAACGATGCATTTAACGCAGGCCGCGATCTGACGATACTCAGCGGCAATATTACGATCAGTGCCGGAGATGACGCTGTTCACGCGGACCGGATCCTGACGATCGGAAATGAGAACGGCACGGGCCCGAATATCAGCATTTCCACAAGCAAAGAAGGACTTGAAGGCACTGTGATAAATATTTATTCCGGAAATACAGAGGTCAATTCCACGGATGATGCCGTAAATGCCGCAAATTCGGATAAAACATATGAATCGGAAATGAGATATTCCGTAAATATCATGGGCGGGACCCTGAATATCAACAGCCGCGGCGACGGTATCGATTCCAATCAGGACGTCAACCTGATCGGCGGGACCGTAACGATCCAAAGTGCTTCGAACGGCGGAGAAGCGGGGATCGATTACGACGGGGATTATTATGTTTCCGATAATGTGACGCTCAACAATTACAGCTCTGTATCCGGTCCCGACATGATGGGCGGCCCCGGAGGCTTCGGAGGCAGAGGCGGTTTCGGAGAAAACGGCAATACGGATGGATCCGGCAACTTCGGAGGCAGAGGCGGTTTCGGAGAAAACAGCAACACGGATGGATCCGGCAATTTCGGCGGCCGGAGAGGATTTCCCGGAGGGAACGCCCCGGATGAAAATATGATCCCGAACAGTGATAACAACAATGATCAGTAAAAAGAAAATAATTGTTATCCTGCAGGTTTTTTGATATAATCATCTCCGCAGGGAACTTGTGGGAATGATCCATGAGCTTCCGATAAAAAAATGCGGAGGTGTAAAATGGGGAAAAAAGTATCAAAATGGGCAATT
>JAILIQ010000029.1 GCA_024695205.1 Lachnospiraceae bacterium | reverse complement strand
TTCCGGAGGTTCTAAAGTTAAGACGATCGGTGCGAATGCGTTTGCATATTGTTCTAAGCTTTCGTCATTTAAGATCACATCAAAAGTCCTGTCTAAGATAGGTTCTTATGCGTTTAATAAGGACAGCAAGCTTAAGACGGTCTATTTCAAGTACACCACTAAGCTTACAAAGAAGGGTGTCAAGAAGTCCCTCAAGGGAAGTAAAGTCAAGACCGTCAAGGTCAAGAAGTCCAAAGTAAGGAAGTACAAGAAGTATTTTACCAAGAAGAACTGCGGCAGACGGGTTAAAGTAAAGAAATAGGAATGGTATTATAGACCTAAATATGATCTTGGTTTGCTTGAGGGGATCTGATGGCTCAATATAAGCTTAGTATTATCATTCCGGTCTATAACGTAGAGAAATATCTCGGTGAATGCCTTAACAGCATTCTTAAGCAGCAGCATGACGGTTGTGAGATCATCCTGATAGATGACGGTTCAACCGACAGCTCAGGTTTTTTGTGTGACGGATACAGAGCTGAGGATATAACCGTCATCCATAAGCAAAACGGAGGCCTTTCATCTGCCAGAAATGCAGGTCTTGATGTTGCTTCCGGAAAATATGTAGCCTTTTTGGATTCTGATGACCGTTTGTCAGACGGCTCCATTCCTTCGATTTTAGAGTGGATCGATAAAAATGATGCTGACATCTGCTTTATGGATGCAATAGTTTTCTATCCGGACGGAAGAAGCCGGTCATTGGGTGACTGCATAGATCAAGAAGAGATCAGGGGGAAATCCAAAGAGGAAGTTTTCCTTCATCTGTCAACCAGGCCGAAATACCCCGGCAGTGCCTGTACTAAATTATACCGGCGGGATTTTCTTTCAGAACACGGACTCAGATTTCCGGATGATAAGAGACTCAGCGAAGATCTTGGTTATGTGCTTGACTGTATGCTTACCGCAGAGAAGTTCGATTGCTTGAATATCCCTTACTATGAATACCGTCAGAATCGTGAAGGTTCTATCACGGCCCGCGTAGACATGAAGACTTTCAGCGGCATGCAGCAGTTTGTTGAAGGAGCGTCTGAAAAGCTATGCAGCGGGAAGATCCCAAATGACAGGATCAGTGAGTATTCGATGAGTTTTGTCGCGTATGAGTACTCGATCATGGTCTGGCGGTACGCATGGCTCAATGCTCAAGATAAAAAATGTGCAAAAACAGTTCTTAAAAAGTATAAATGGGTAATGGCATTTTCAAGATCTAAGAAATGCAAATTAGTCCGATGGCTGATCAATATCGCAGGATTATCCGCAGGTTCTAAGATATTAGATATGTATTTGCGAAATAAATGACGAAAAATCAATAAAACTGTATAATAGCTATTAGAAAATGAGAGGTTACAAAATTGCTCAGAAAAAAGTTTACATCAGTTTTATTAGCCGCCTTTATGTCTCTGTCGGTATTTACGGCACCTGTTGCTGTTATGGCGGACGAGACGGAGCCTTCCGGAACAGAGACTTCACAGACAGAAAATCTTAATCCCTCTGAAAGTGATGAATCCAAGTCAAGTGAATCTTCTGAGCCTACAGAAACGTCACAGTCTGAGAAGTTTACGGTCAACAGGAAAGAGTCCATAAGGACCGTCACTGGAATGTGCGGGGATAGGGCAGTATGGCTTCTGGATAATAACGGAACGCTTACTGTCTCCGGTTTTGGCGATATGGATAACTGGGAGTCAGGCGACCTTGTCCCCTGGAAGAACTATAAGGACAGCATCCTTGCCGTCGTTATTTCGAGCGGCGTTACATCTGTCGGTGAAAGGGCTTTTGACGGGTGCTTAAGCCTAGAGACCGTAAACATTGCTGAAACCGTGGTGAAGATCGGTAATTTAGCTTTTCCGGCTGTACAAACCTTAAGAGCGCTGTTTTGGATGAGAACTTATACAGATCATCAACGGGAATCTTTTACGGCTGTCCCGGTGTCTCTGTTTCCTATATTGCCAGCTACCCGATAACTGTCATAGGCGGCACCTCTGATCTAAGCAAAGCATATGCCGGAGCTACCGTCACGCTTACAGTTGGTGAGGCACCCGAAGGCAAGACGTTTGACCAGTGGACCGTAAACATGGGAGAAGTTGAGATCACGGTCGTTGATGAGAAGACCGCCACATTTGTAATGCCCGCCGGTTATGTTCAGATCACGGCTTCTTTTAAAGATAAAGAGCCTCAAAACAACACTCTGTCAGTCAGAGGCAAAAAGACAAAACTCAAGGCTAAGAAGCTAAAGAAGAAGTCTCAGAAGATAGCCAGAGGCAAGGTCATGGTCATAAGGAACCCTCAGGGCAGGGTTACATATAAGCTCCTTAAGGTTTCCAAATCCGGATATAAGAAGTATTTCAAAGTTAATTCCAAAAACGGAAACGTAACCGTAAAGAAGAAACTCAAGAAGGGTACATATACCATCAAATGCCGTGTTACAGCTTCAGGCAACGAAGCTTACAAGAGCGGCAGCAGGGTTGTGTCATTTAAGATTAAGGTCAAATGATATTTGACCTGATCATACGGATATTGCCATCAGATTTACTTTATTAATTATTTTTATTATTATTAGGAAGTTGGATTAGCAATAATTCAACTTCTTTTTTTGAATTGGGAGGATGTTAACCGGAATGAGCGAAAGTAATGAGTTGCTTTCAAGGTTAAAACAGAACCGTATCAGGAGTGAGAGGAGCAATAATGTCATGATGCTCCTTAAGATCATTCACTATTTGTTTGACCTGGTGCTCTTTTTCATAGCATTCGTCTGGTTCAGATATGACGGATTCGATAACATCTATCCTGTCGGATACCGTTATAACTATTTTGTCGCTCTGCTGTACGGCATCATCCTGTATTTCTATACGAGAACATATAACGCAAATAACTTCGGATTTTTCGGCATCAGGAATCTTGCGCTTTCGCAGATGATCTCGCAGTTCTTTTCCGTTTCCATCACATATTTCATGGTATGCGCTGCGTGGAAGCTTTTTAAAGCACCCTGGCCGTTCCTTATCATATTGCCGTTGCAGTTCATCGTAGACGTTCTTTGGACATATCTTTGTTCATTCATCTTCTTTAAGTCTTTCCCCAAAAGAAGAACTTTGCTGATCTACCGTAATGACCTTGACCGCATGAGGTTCGGTGCGATAACGGGAAAGCCGGTCGAAAGGATACACAAAATAGTTGAGGAGATCCAATATGACGGTTCATTTGAAGAACTGAAGCCCAGACTTGGGGATTATGACGCGCTTTTCGTGGCAGGCGTAAATATCGACTGCCGTAACGGATTATTGAAATACTGCAATGAATACGGTGTAACTTGTTATTTCCTGCCGCACATAGGTGACGTTATAATGCAGGGCTCCACACATATCAAATCATTCGATTCGCCGATCCTTTATAACGACCGCAAGACCTTGGATCCCTTATATGCTTTCTCAAAGAGGGCTTTTGACATTGTTTCGTCTGGTCTTGCACTGATCTTGTTAAGTCCGCTCATGATCGTTATTGCTCTGATCATAAAATGCAGCGACAAAGGTCCCGCGTTATACAAGCAGACAAGACTTACCAAAGACGGAAAGACATTTGAGATCCTGAAGTTCCGTTCAATGAGAGTCGATGCAGAGAAAGACGGCGTAGCAAGGCTTTCATCAGGCGAGAATGATGAAAGGATCACACCCATCGGCAGATTTATCCGCAGGTTCAGGATAGATGAGCTACCCCAGCTTATAAACATCTTTAAAGGCGACATGTCAGTTGTTGGACCCCGGCCCGAAAGACCTGAAATAGCTGAACAATACTATAAATCGATCCCGGAGTTCATGCTCAGGCTCCAGGTTAAGGCAGGGCTTACCGGATATGCCCAGGTCTACGGAAAGTACAATACTGATCCTTATGAGAAACTCGAGTTCGACCTGCTCTACATAAATCAGATGAATATCGTTACGGATCTGATGCTCTGTTTTGCCACGTTCTTTACGTTCTTCCTGCCAGACAGCACTGAAGGGATCGCAGAGGGACAGACAACGGCAATGGATGAAGTTCCTGCCGGAGAAGATCG
This sequence comes from Lachnospiraceae bacterium, assembly GCA_024695205.1. Classification (GTDB taxonomy): domain Bacteria; phylum Bacillota; class Clostridia; order Lachnospirales; family Lachnospiraceae; genus RUG11977. The sequence goes on along the minus strand of JAILIQ010000029.1, from coordinate 3,048 downwards.
GAGTCATTAACCGATGCCTAAGATCCTTTACGTGGCTACAGTAGTCAAGACTCACATCCTGGAATTTCATGTTCCATACCTGAAAATGCTCAAGGAAATGGGGTGGGAGACAGCTGTTGCCGCAAGAAACGACTTTGAAGATCCCTCCGATTGCGTTATTCCTTACTGTGATTCGTTTTATGACATTCCTTTCGAGCGTAATCCTGTCAATCAGCGTAATAGAAAAGCCTATAAGGAACTTAAGAAGGTAATAGATGACGGCGGTTATGACATTATTCATTGTCATACACCCGTTGGTGCCATGCTTACGCGTTTTGCCGCAAAGGACGCAAGGAAAAAGGGCTGCAAGGTCATTTATACTGCTCACGGATTCCATTTCTATAAAGGCGCGCCGCTTGTTAACTGGCTGTTATATTATCCGGTCGAGAAACTGCTTGCCAAAAAGACCGATGTTCTTGTAACGATAAATACCGAGGATTATCAAAGAGCTCAAAAGTTCAAGGCTGTCAAAACCGTATATGTACCCGGAGTTGGCATAGATGTCGGAAAATTCAGTGGGACAGAGGGGATAAGAGAGAAAAAGAGGAAGAAATTAGGGATCCCGCTTGATGCCAAAGTCCTTCTTTCAGTCGGCGAGTTAAATGTTAATAAGAATCACAAGGTCGTATTATATGCGTTGCCGGACATGAAGAATTGCTGGTACGTTGTTTGCGGCAGAGGACCTTTGATGGATAATTATAAACAGCTCGCATCAGATCTGGGTGTCAGTGACAGGGTAATATTAGCCGGATACAGGACAGATGTGGCAGAATTCTATCAGATGGCGGATATCTTTGTGTTTCCGTCATTCAGGGAAGGCCTTCCTGTTGCACTTATGGAGGCAATGGCTTCAGGGCTGCCTTGTGTCGCTGCAAGAAACAGGGGAACGGATGACCTGCTTAACGGCAGTGAGATGCTGTTCGATCCGACGAACATTGATGAACTGAAGCACGATCTTAAGGTCGCGTTAAGTCCTGAAGGAAAAAAAGAAGTGATAAGGAACAAAGAACATCTTCTTCAATTTGACATAAACAATACTACTGAAAAGATAAAAGATATATATCTGAGCGTTCTTGGTAATTAAATGGAAAGACTTAAAGACAGATTAGGCGTCCTTGTTAACAGCGGCTTCCTGCATGTATTCGGAAGCAGCGTTATTAATAAGTTCATCGCTTTTCTGAGCAATGTAGTGCTTGTCAGGATACTGAGCAAACCTGAATTCGGAGTGTTCACTTACGCCTGGAATATTTACAGCATTCTTTTTTTGTTAGGCGGCATGGGAATTTCTTACGGAATACTTCAGCTGACGAGCGAGCACAGCGGCGATGAAGATTATGCTGAAAGAGCGCTAAACTACGGGACCAGATTCGGTGTTGTTTTTGATCTTTTCCTTGTAGCGATAATACTTTTTGTCGGTCTGTTTGTTCCTTTAAAGATCGAAGCTTCCAGGCCGTTGCTGATCGCATTGTCTGCGCTGCCGCTGCTGGAACTGTTTTTCGAGATAATGACCGCATATCTGCGCGGTCAGAAAAAACATAAAGAGTACTCAAGGCTTGTTGTGCTTAACACGAGCGTGTTGTTCATTTCATCTGCCGTTTGCGCATTGTTTTTCAGGAGTTTCGGTCTGGTCATCGGTTACTATGCCGCGTATCTGATCTCTTTTCTTTTCGGAACATTTATCCTGCGGATCCGCTTAATAAGATCAAAACTGCCTGTTTTTGACGATAAAAGCGCGATCTTGAAGATTTCGGTCACTTCAATGCTGAACAATGCGTCAACTATATTGATGTATCTTCTTGACGTGTTTGTGCTCGGCATCATTATTCCACAGGAATCGATACTTGCGAGCTATAAAGTCGCTACCTTGATCCCGACGGCCCTGACGTTTATTCCTCTTACATTGTTTACGTATTTTTATCCTTATTTTGCCGAAAATAAGGATGACCGTGAATGGTGTTTAAAAAGATTCAAACAGATCCTGTTATGGTTTGGAGCCTTCAATCTTGTCATATCTGCCGTTTTGGTCATTTTTGCTCCATGGATCATCAGTTTGTTATACGGCCCGCAATATCTTGATCAGATCATGGTCTTCAGGATCCTTACAGTAAATTATTTATTCTCTTCGACATTCAGATTCGTTGCAGTCAACATCCTCATAACGCAAAGAAAACTGAAGTTCAATTTTGCGGTTTCGATAATAATCACTGTTTTAAACGTAATTGCAGATTATTTTTTCATAAAATGGTGGGGAACGACGGGAGCAGCGGCTGCAACGTTGTCGGTTGACTTATTGGCTGGTATCCTGAGTACGGTCTATCTGGTCTACACACTAAAAAAACCAAATTCCGTGTCTGCATAAATACAAAATTGTGAGATAATAAAGAAATGGAAAACAAATATAACATTGGAATAATCGGAGCCGGAACATGGGGCATGGCACTTGCTCGTTCTCTGGCTCTCAGCGGAAATTCAGTAATCGTATGGTCAGCTATACCTGAAGAGATCGATTCTTTGAATCAGACCAGAAAACAGGTTAATCTCCCTTATATGGAGATACCTGATTCCATCGTCTTCACCAAAGATGCCAAAGAAGCTTGTACAGACAAGGACATACTTGTCTTTGCGGTTCCTTCGACTTTCGTAAGATCGACTGCAAAGTCACTTGCTTCTTTCATACCCGACGGACAGATAATCGTTGACGTAGCAAAGGGAATTGAAGCTAAAACCCATAATTTCTTAAGCGAAGTTATCCTTTCGGAGATCCCCGGCGCGTCTGTAGTAGTCCTCTCGGGTCCTACGCATGCTGAAGAAGTTGCAAAAGCCCTTCCCACGACGATAGTTGCGGCAAATGCTGATCTCAGTATTGCCCAGAAGGTACAGGATGCTTTTACAAGTCAGTATCTGCGAGTTTTCACCAATACCGATGTCAAGGGCATAGAGCTCTGCGGAGCGCTGAAGAACATCATTGCTTTAGCCGCTGGTATTTCTGACGGTCTGGGCTTTGGAGAC
>JAILIQ010000345.1 GCA_024695205.1 Lachnospiraceae bacterium | reverse complement strand
ATCATGAAAGTGAGCCGGAACATGGCATATTTGAACTCGCTGTCGGCCAGGGCCGGACATACCGTGCGGATCTGTCGGGCTTTGTAAATGATCTGAAAGAATTCGGTCAGAAAAGGTCGCTGTCGTCCAAGTATATGACCTTTGATCTCGACGGATACGGACCGATAGTGATCGATGCGGATCATGTCCTTATATTGAGCAGATTCAGCGCAAGCTACTCTTCGGAATCGGATACGCTGGAGTATCTGAGCATTGAGGGATATTTGCTCGAAAAGTAAGCGGGTATAAAGGTAAGCAGGTATAAACGGAATGATAAATTGAAAGCATGAAAAATGCTGATAATAAGCGGAATATCAAATATTGTCATTTTTGATATTCCGCTTTTTCTGTAAAAATATACAAAAACAAGTTATATTTGTGCGTAAATATGCATAAAATAATGGAAAACGTGTATTTTCAGTCACTCTGACCATTCAATTATCTCTTAAACGTTTACGTTCATAACAGTTAAATAGCAATATTTGAGTACCATAAGTTTAAATATGAAATGTCGTTTTCTGCTGCCGGTTCTATAATCAGTACGTATAATACCGATAAATGTACAGGATTCTTACGCCTTGATCTTTTATTCGTTAGGCAACCTCATCAATATGATGGATAACATCCCGGCAACATCAGAGGGATGATTAACCATAAATCAAAATTTTAAGGGAGGTTTACGAAATTGAGAAAACAAGTAGTTAAGAAAGTTTTCGCATTCATACTTGCGGCAGCAATGCTTATCGGACTTGCACCCGAAGGCAATGTGATCAGCGTATCCGCGGCTTCTAAACCCGGTACTCCTGAAGTAAGTGTGAAGACATCCGATGACGGCGGTTCGGCTGTTATCACGATCGGTAAGACCAAGAGAGCAGAAGGCTTCAGGATCTATGTTAAGGAGCCCGGCTCGAAGAAGTACACAAAGCTTGCTACACTGAAGCAGGACGGTACCGCTGTAAGAACATACACGGTAAAGGCTCCGGCTGTAGGCAAGAATTCATTCAAAGTTAAGGCCTATACCAAGTCCGGCAAGAAGACTGTATGGGGAACCGCAAGCAAGGCTGTCAGCGCAGTTGCTGTCAATACCGAAGCTCCGCGTGCTTATTTCCCTTATCCCGCTCAGCTGGGAAATCTTCCCGAAGAGCCCAGCCTTCCCGATCTGTTCAAGTTCTTTGACAAATCCGCAGATCCCGACGGAAGCGGACGCGTAGAGACCGCTGAAGAGTGGGATGCACGTGCGGCAGAGATCCGTGATATGGCTCAGTACTACCTGTACGGCAGCAGACTTGATCCGCTGAAGAGCGATACAACGATCACCGCAGTCAGGGAAAACTATGAATACCAGTGGGCAGACGGCGTTATGGCAGGACCCAAGAGCATGTTCGGTTACAACGCACTTCCCAATCTTCCTGAGGGTGCTGTCCTTTATACCGCTATGGATTTCAGCCGTTGGGGCATGGGTATGGTTTACAACATCACCGGACCCGCAGAGGATTTCGTTTATCATGGCGACGGCTTTGATATGCCCGGTAAGCTGGCAGACTGGAAGGACGGAGATACATGGGCACAGCATTCCGATGCTGTAGCAAAGGTTAAGCTTCCTACCGTTACCGTAGAGATGCTGATCAAGGATACCAATCCTGCCAATGCCGCTTATGTTTCCGACGCTGCAAAGGAAGGCGTTACCTTTACATTTAATGTCCGCTTCCCCGAGAAGGCACCCAAGGTTGACGGTCAGGTACGTGATACCAAGTCAAGCCGCAACGGTGCAGGCTATCCTCTGGTTGTTGCTATCAGCGGACTTACAGAGCAGCAGATCGTAACCCTGAACAATAACGGCTATGCTTATATTCAGGTCAACGATACCGCAGACCCTGACAACGGTCAGGTAAGCGTATACGAGAAGCTTTATCCTCCGAAGGATATCGTTGTTCATAACGACAACACCACAGAGAACGAATATATGGTAGACAGCGGTGACCTGATGCATTCAGGCTGGATCGCAAGCCGTGCTATGGATGCGATCGAGAATTACATGAAGCTGTCCAAGAAACAGAAGAAAGCTTTAAACAAGAACGTTATCATCCCCGATATCGATGTTTATTCATCGGCTGTTACCGGCTGTTCGAACAACGGTAAGCGTGCTCTTATGGCAGCGCTGTACGATACCGGTGACAATGGCGGAACACGTTTTGATATCGTAGCTCCCGATGATTCGGGTGCAGCAGGAACGACCGGCTTCCGTTATATGACAGAAGGCCAGCTGTTCAGCTATGAGCCTCCCGTACAGAACAAGAGCGGTGCGATAGAAGTTCATGACTTTGCATACGGTCTTAATGAGACCATTCAGAGAGCAGTTCAGAATACCGGCGAGGATCAGTGGTTCAACGATCGTGCACAGATACTGACCGTCAGACCCGATTTTGCCGACAATATGCCTTTTGATTCACATTCGATCCTTGCTGCCTTTGCTACATCCAAGGAAGAGCGTTATCTGCTCACCTGGACAGGCGAGGCTCAGGACGGATGGAGCAATCATCCCGACACAATACTCAATATGCTTGCCGCAAAGGAAGCATTTGAGCTGATCGGCCAGGGCGGCAATGTTATGGCTATTGCCCGTGACCAGGCACATGCAAATCAGGACAGAGATCTTCCCGAACTGATCGCAGTTATGGATCATCTGTACTATGGCGTTGAGAAGATCGTTCGTAAGTATCATAAAGAACTTACAACAGCCAACGGACGCGATGCGATCGACGGCAACGGCACGATCCTTCCCACAAAGGTATTTGAGTCCGCAGCAGAGATGACACGTTATCCTTATTATCTCTCTTCGGCTATGATCAAGTGGTCA
>JAILIQ010000260.1 GCA_024695205.1 Lachnospiraceae bacterium | reverse complement strand
TCAGGATCATACTGCCCGCGAACAGTCCCAAAAACATGCTCGTCGATGCGAAAATCCGGGCTTTTTCAACATCCCTTGCTCCGAGTCTTCTGCTGATATTACTGCCCGCACCGTGTCCGAACATAAAGCCGAAGGCCTGTATCACGCCCATGAGCGCAAAAACAACGCCGATCGCACCACTGGCGCTGTTATTGATCTCACTGACAAAGTACGTGTCAACAAGGTTGTAAATACTTGTCACAAGCATGCTGACCGTAGTCGGAAGTCCCAGCCTCATAACCAGCTTCGGTATAGGCGTTTCCGTCATTTTCTTAAACTGTTCCTGATTTCGATCCATTCCTTTTTCCTATTTTCGTAAAAACCAAAACAAATTGACACTGTCTCATGGGATAAATTTCTTCGTCAACCCATATTTTCTGTCTTAATGAGCATTTTAATACTCACCGATAATGAAAAGTCAAGCTGACCACTGCAAGGATTATCCTCGCGGTAATCAGCTTAGCTCAATTCACTTTTTTATTTCTTGTTCGAACCGGTCTTACTGCCTGTTCCTGTCTTGCCTGAAGTTCCTTTCTTACCCGAAGCAGCGGTTCCTGTTTTTCCCGAACCGGTCTTGCCGGAAGTCGAACTGCCTGTCTTCCCCGAACCCGTTTTGCCGGAAGTAGAACTGCCTGTCTTCCCCGACCCTGTTTTTCCCGAAGCCGGTTTTGATGACGAGGGCTTCGATGATGAAGGTTTGCTCGACGAAGGCTTTGGTTTCGATGAAGCCGGTTTCTCGTTTGACGTATCGGTAGAGATCAGGCTGCTCAGCCCGCCAAACAGTGATGACAACCCGCCTCCGGAATTGTTCGAAGATGAACCTGAAGACGATCCCGATGATGAACTCCCGGAAGATGAACCTCCGCCGAAAAGGCTGCCCAAAAGACCCAGAGGCGATCCCGAAGAAGAATTGCCTGAGTTACCCGAACTGTTTGAGTTGCCTGAGTTTCCCGAATTACCGCCCAATAGTCCTCCCAACAGGCCCGACAGCAGATTGCCGGAGGAAGACGAACCGGATGAACCGGAAGAAGAATTTGACCCGCCCCCGAGCAGAAACGACGTCAGCATAGGCGTAACAGCGCTCAGGATATTGCCGGTTTTCTTCTTGTCAACTCCTGTGGCATCGGAAACATTTGCAGCGGTCTGACCGCCCATCAGTCCGTTCAGGATGCCTGTCAGCCCGGACGCACCCGTATTCGCACGCGTGCCCGATGAAGAAAGGCCTGCCAGTATCGAAGGCAGTGCGTTTGTCAGCACGCTCTTAACATCTTTCTTTGACTCTCCCGATGCCGCACTGACCTGTGCGATCGTATCGGTGGTCAGAAAGCTCTTTATCAGTTTATTGATATCCATTCATAAACCCCTTATTGCCGGTATTTTCATTTAATGACATAATCCGTTTCAATTTCCGACAGCGGTTACAGCGCCGTTTTCATCGATCTGATATCCGTCTCTGTCGGCACAGGTCTTGCACATACGGGTACGTCCGCTCTCGATGGCTTCCTGAACCGTACCGTCATCTACATTGTCCTTGCCGTTGATATGTGAACATTCACTGCTTGTATGATATACCTTGCCGAAGGTTGTCCAGTAAACGGTCCCCGTAACCTCCTGCATAGCCTGTTCCTTGCCTTCCTGCGATACGGGATTCCAGTCATAGCTTGCGGCACCTGCTATAAGAAGGGCGATAACAGCTGCGATCACGGCGATCACCCTGGTCTTGTTATCAAGCTTTTCCTTGTTGGTAAGGAGCAGGATGATAAGAGGCAGGAATGCAAATACCGAAACGATCAGACCCATATTGTTCCAGAGCCAGAACTTAAGCGAATTCTTCTCTGACGCAGGATCGATGCGGTTGGCTTTCTTCCAGAGCTGTGAACCGATGATGACACATATAAGGTCGAGTACTATGAAAATGATAAGACATGCGAGCGTCGGCATAAAAGTGATCTCATATTTGCCGAATAACAAAAGTATCGCAAGGATCTCAAATGCGATCGCCAGAACCCATAAAACAACGGCTCCGATCCTTAAACCTGTGGCATTGCCCGTAACCTGCAGCGCGGCGGCTGCCCCCTTCGAGCCTTTGGAAGCCGTGGTTTTCTTTGCGGCAGTCGTTTTTGTGGTGCTGCCGGTCTTTTTCTTTTCTTCAGCCATATCCGTTATCTCCTCTTAAATCAAAAAAATTTGGTAAGGCAGGATCTGCCTTACCAAATATTATAACTGACTTGTAACCGTATTTCAATTATTTTAATACATATATCTTGTCAAACAGGTCCTTATTGGCTTCGATCTCATCATGAGTTCCGATGACCGCAAGACCCATCTTCTCAAATATTTCCCTGATCCCGGGAACGGCTGCTGCGATGTCTTCAGCCGTAAGCTCCTGAACAGCCTTTGCTACTTCGTATTTGGGAACCGCTCCGTCACCCGATACCGTATAATACATATCGTTAGCGGCCATATTCCAGATACCGTCGGGCCTGATCAGCTCGGAAATGATCGAAAGCTTGTAACCGTCAAGGTCTTCATCACTCAGCATCGCAAGCAGGCCTTCAAGCTCATCGGGTGTCTGCAGGATTCGTTTCCAGGAATTGGCAAATTCAGGCGATCTGTAAAGTTCGGTGAAAACCACTCCGCTCACATTGGCACTGCAGTACCCGCCATATGCGCCAAGTCCGAATCTGAATTCGGGAATGTACATAACATCCTGCATCAGCGCAAGTGCTACCATCCTGGCCGCCTTTGTTTTTACATCCGCATTTCTGTCTACAAAGGCCGATACAAGGAATGATGCCTGTGTATTGAGTTCAAATGCGGTATTCCTGTACTTCGCTGCGATCTTCGTGATCGAGCCGGGTTTGTAGGTTTTATTCTTCTTAGGAAGTCTTGCAAGCATCGATTTCGTGGATGCTTTCAGGGTCTTTTCGTTTCCTGCCACACTGATCACTGCATTCTGCCGCTTGATGATCTTCTTTCTTACAGCAGCCATGCCCGAAATGAACTTCATAAAGTTCTCTTCGCTTGCAAGCGCCTTCTTCAGTGTGTTGTATCTTGACATTCCGTTCAGTTTCCAGGCCAGCAAATTAGCATCGTCCGAATCCGCAGCCGCTGAAAAAAGCAGATTGTTCAGCACGCCGGAAGGATCCGAGTATGTACTGAGGAAATATGATGTTGTCTGGGCAATATATGAAACATTGTAATCATTTTCAAGATCGGTATTTAACAGCATATCAAATACCAGATCAAGTGCCTGTTCGATCTTGTCATCGAATGCATAGAACGATATTACGAGCGAAGGCACCTTTTTGTTATCGATCTGCACCATCGAGACAGCTGCATTGAAACCGCTCAGATACTTCCTGTAGTCGTTTGTTACCTGCTCCTGGCTTCTTGTTGTGGTCGACAGTCCCAGGTAATTGAGATATTCCTTCAGATATTTTGCCTGTGTCTTGGACAGGTTTGAAATATCAAATGAATAGCTATAATACGATACATCACTGTCCACTTTTGTTGTACAGATCGTAACGCCATTTTTCTGCGATACCGTTGTTTCATACACCGGCGCATCTGTTTCAAGCTTTGCCGGATCAGCTGTAACGAGCTTTTCAAGAGTCTCGGGAATTGTACCTGCGGTTTCATTCCACTTATCGAAAGCCACCGAATCGGCGGTCAGTTTCTTTAATTCTTTTTTACTCAATGACGCCTTTTTATCAGCCAGTTTTTTGGCGAGAGCCGCATCGTTTTCCTCGGCAAGTCCGGGCTTGGGAACTACGGAATAGAGCAGTTTGTTTTCATTTTTGATGACACTGTCCTTAAACAGCTTCAGAACCACGCCGTCATCAAACTGCTTTCTGATCTTCTCCTCCAGTGCATTGTCAAAGATCCTGTTCTCGATATCCTGCGCCTCAACTGCCTGCGTGATGCTTTCTATCACAGAAATACCTATTCCGCTACTGTTGAATGCAAGTGCATCGGCAAGCTCCCATGATTCAAACATACAGTCAACGATTTCCTTGTCAAGGGTCGATCCTGCTATCAGTTCCAGCTGTTCATCCACGATCTTCTTAAACTCTTCCGCGCGTGTGACGTCCGCATCTATTGCATATACCATGAACTGGCTCTGGTCACCCAGCTCATTGGTAAAAAGACTGTAGTCCGACCCTATGCCCGATGCATTAAGGGCCTGCATGATCGGAGATGTCAGCTCGCTTTCGTAATTGCAGAGCATTGATATCGCATTTATCTGGGAATAGGTTAATTCATCGGGCAGATCCCATGTATACAGGATCCTGCCGCTCACATCTTCGGTATCCGCGCTGACCGGGAAATACTCGGTCACACTGCCGTAGCCGCCCTTCGGGACATATTTTTCGGGGGCCGTGAATTCTTCCTTTTCATATTTTCCGAAGTAGCTTTCAAATTTCTCAAGCCAGCTGTTATAGTCAATGTCGCCGTATACGATCGCAGTACAGTTTGACGGATGATAGCACAGGTCGTAAAAATCGATCAGTTCCTCATATGTAAGATCCAGGATCTTATCGGGAACACCTCCGCTTATATACTGATAATTCGAATCGGGATACAGGTGTTTGTAGGAATTGTAAATAGTATATGAATCAATATTCGAGAATACACCCTTCATCTCATTGTAAACAATACCGGTGACATCGAGCGGATCATCTTCACTGCCTATCACATATCTCCAGCCCTCGCGGTCAAAATATCTGCGATCGGTCCTGATCGCACTGTTAAATGCGCAGTCAAGATAGAAATCGGCACCGTTCATAAGCTCCTGCTCATCAAGCGAAGCAATATAATAATTCGTTGATGAATGAGCTGTTGTAGCATTGATATCGGTTATGAATCCCCGATTGCTGAGATCGAAAAATACATCCCTCCCGGGGTATTTCTCACTTGCCGCACAGGATGCGTGCTCAAGGATATGAAGCTTACCGGTATCATCTTCGGGCTCTGTCTTAAAAATGATCCCGAAAGCTCTCTCAGGATCATCATTGACGATCATGTAAACCGCCGCTCCTGTCCTGTCATGCTTCCAGACCTGGATCGCTCCGTTCAGATCCTCATCCTGCTCCAACCTCTCCAGGGTAAATCCATGGGCCCGGCTGCCCTCCTGCAGCCTCGTGCTGATCAGCATCGGCTTTTCATCGGCATAGACAGCCGTATTGCCGTTAACTGCAAAACTGCAGACTGTCAAAGCCACAGCCAGCACGAACGCTGACAGTTTTCTGAAAATCTTCATAAATGCTACCTCCTGATAATTATTGATGAAACTAATCTTACGGACCCGGAGCAAAAAACGGTCAGCGGGTTCATTCCTTACGAATATTATACACCCTCCTGCTGGTTTTATACATCTCAATACTTGCGTTCAAATGCTCCAATACAGCTGTATATCCTTCCTCCGTAAACGGAAATTCCTTCTTCGAGATCTGCCCGGGATCGGTATTCTCGTAGCTGTACGGCTCCGGCCATGTTGAAACGTCCAGATATTTCTCGGTCAGGGGTTTATCGTCCGCATCCTTTCCGATCTCGCGTTTTTCCATTTTTATACGGTAACGCATACCGTCGCAGCTTCCCGTGAACGGTTTTCCGTATGAATAAAAAACCATCGATAAGATGTCTCCTGCTTCTATCATAACAATATCCCGCTTTCTTTATTCCAAAATGCTGTATGACGCCCAGATATCGGTAACGGCGCACTGATCTCCCGTGATCGCGACGTATACGGGCGCATGCTTATCACTTAAAACTATCGTGCTGCGTATTGAAACACCCATATTTTCGGTGGTCAACGTCAGCTTTTTATCTCTCCTTGTAAAACGCACCTCACATTCAAAGCCTTCCCTCAACTTTTCCTTCCAGGCATCCCATCCCGCAAAGGAAGAGGTATAAGCAACTTCAAGCTCCTCCTGTGTTCCTTTGCCGTTTTCGCCGGACTCCCCGTTCAGTCTGATCAGCGCATATTCCTGATAATCATCCCCATCGGTCTTTCCGCCGGCCGATGAATACAGAACGATATAAGGACAGTGCTGTACAAGCTTTGATGCCGGAAGGCTCATGCCGTGGAACTTAAGCTTCATTCCGTCCTTAACCCTTAATCCCTTCGATATCGCCGTGCGCGCTCCGTCGATCTGAACATTCGGTACATCGCCGGTCATCCGGTCGATATAGCTTATCTCATCGCTGATACGCGGTATGTCGTTTTCGTCAAGGCTTTTACCGGTCTTTTCGACAGTTATGCCGCTTATTATACAATGCTCGCCCGTAAGGCTGATATAGGCCGATTTTGAGCTGTCCGGCAGAGCAATGATCGTCTCGACTTTTTTGTCAGGCCCGAACATCCTGATGATCATATGATCCCTGTATCTTCCGGTTTCTATGCGGTAATCATACGGTTGACAGGCCTCGGGTGTATTCGGTTCTATCCTTTCGACCTTCATATTCCTCGCATTGGTCAGGATGCTGTGTCCGTCAAACCAGACCTCGCCGTATTCCAAATAGTGAAATGCCTCTATATCCGGGTAATTGTCGTGTTCAAGACCGTCAGCAGAGTCAAATACTATAACAGACGGCGCACTGAAGCACCCGGGTTCGCCGTCATTCGCGCATTTAAAGCCGATCACGGTAAACTCAGGTCTCACCCTGATCCCGGGCGATATCCCGCTTCTGTAAGCCGCACAGCGCAGTTCGTCATATGCTGCGCCGGCAGCCGTTTCTCTGTCATCCATAGTATCCGACCTCGTTTTTATTCTGTCGCTTTTGTCTGCCGCGGATCATTTCAGACCTGCCAGCTTTTCCTTATACGACCTGTATTCCTGTACAAGATTCATCGCATTTGCACGGATATAATCAAAATCTTCGTTATCTATTGCTCTTTCCATCTTGTCCGCATTGTCAAACAGCTTTTTAGCGCCGATGATCCTTGCGGAATTCTTCAGGGCATGCACCTTGGTACGGTAGGACTTGAAATCACCGGCGGTATATGCGGCATCTATGGAAAATGAATTCTCATACGCCGTGTCCGCAAACAGATTAAGCGCGAAAATGAAGGACGAAACACCTCCGGCATTGTTCAGGCCGTCCGGTACATTTATCTCTTCGACCTTTTCAAGCCATTTGTATTCCTCAGGAAGGCTCGTCATATTCCTGTACGGATCGTTCTGGGACGGTTTCATCATCATTTCCGGAGGGAGATGACGCATGATCGTCCTTTCGAGCAGAGCGCTGTCGATAGGCTTTGCAAGATAACCGTTGAAGCCCTTCGCCTTATAGAAATCCTCGCCTGCCGTCGCATTTGCCGTAAGAGCGTAAACCGGCAGATCCGGATGAGTCTCCCTGATCTTTTCGAGTGTCTCAACGCCATCCATGCCGGGCATCAGATGATCGAGCAGGACAACGTTATATTTACCGTATTTGAGCATCTCAAGACACTCCTCACCGCTAGATGCGGTGGTAACGAACATCTTGGTAGCCTTTAAGAGTCCCTTGACAACGTTCAGGTTCATCGGATTATCGTCAACGACCAGAACCTCGGCATCAGGAGCGATAAACTGCGGAACATACGGGCCCCTGGCTTCGTTGTCGTCATGTTCCGTAAATACACCGACCGTCTTATCGTCAGCGGTCTTCTGATCGATCGTAAATATGAATTCGGAGCCTTCCCCGTATACACTCTCACACCAGAGCCTGCCGTCCATAAGCTCGATGAACTGTCTGGAAATATCGAGTCCGAGTCCCGTTCCCACGGTTCCCGCATTCTTCTGTTCATCCAGTCTTTCGTAAGCCGAGAACAGTTTGTCCATATCCTCCGGCCTGATACCGATACCGGTATCCTTGACCGATACCCTCAGGCTGCATATATCATCCTGCCGGTCCTCAACCGAGACCTTCAGCGTAAATCCGCCTTCGTTCGTATATTTTACCGCATTGGAAAGCAGGTTTAGGATGACCTGTTTGATCTTGTCGGAATCACCGTACATCCTCTCGGGCAGGTTCGGATCTATGTCGGTACTGAAAGCCAGATCCTTCTCATTGCTGCGCACCCGGATCATCGTAATGACTGAACGCAGCAGCTGTACGGTATCATATTCATGCTCGACAAGAGTCATCTTGCCCGATTCGATCCTGGACATGTCAAGCAGATTGTTGATGAGTCCGAGCAGGGAATCCGAGGCATTTCTGATATCGAGCGCGTAATTGATCACCGACATGAAATACGGCTTGGGCACATCGGTCGCGTCCTCGCGCAGGATCATCTCATCCATTCCCATGATCGTATTGATAGGCGTCCTGATCTCATGTGACATGTTGGCAAGGAAACGTGATTTGGCGCCGTTGGCCCTGTCCGCTTCATCTTTGGCCGCTCGTACCTCCTCGTACTGTCTGCGGATAACGGTTCCCGACAGTATCCTCCATACCAGGAAGCCTGTGATCAGGGCTATAAGGATAACAAGCACAACCTTTACGATCCTGAGCTCATAGAAATGGGCCTTCTTGATCACGGTATAGACTTCATCCTGTATATCTCCGGTCGTTCTGTCCTTTATCTTAATATGCAGCTTATAGTTGCCGTAATCGAGATCCGTCTGTTCAAGCGGGGTAAGCTCGCTCTGCGGAACGGTTTTACCGTCATCGGCGCCCTCAAGATACAGATGGACTATCGGATCGGTCATCGTATAGTCCATGACCGCTGTATTGATGACAATACGGCCTTTGCCGGGCTTTATCGAGTAGGTCCTGTCTGCAGGAACGACCTCTTCATCATTAAAACGGACCGATTTAACAACGGCTTTGACCTTCGATCCCTCTTCAAAATAGTGATATATGTTTACGACACTGACACCGTTGGTCCCTGCTATGAACAGATTGCCGTCGGGGTCAAGCTCGCTGTATGAATTGGCATTGGGAGGGAAAGGAAGCCCGTTCCCGTGGGAATATTTCTTGTAATTGTCCGGAGTGATGCTGTCGTTCAGCATATCCGTGACCTTGACGCAGTATACGCCCGCAGACGACAATACCCATGCGTTGGCGTTCGCGTCGAAATAAATGTCGAAATTGTTGGTATAAGGAAAACTCTTGACCTGCCTTATCTTTCCGTCCTTGAGATACTGTATCGAATTGGAGGTTATGATCCAGTGGACATCATACATTCTGTCCCATTTGATCCTCAGGATCACGTTGCTTGTAAGACCGTCCTCGATACCTATCTTCTCAACCGTATCATCCGGATTGATCATGTAAATGCCGTCGCCGTCGCTTCCTGCATAGATCACTCCCTCATTGCCGCCGGCAACGGTCAGAAAATCCTTATTTTCGATAACATCCGAGTTCTCGGGGCCGACCGTGCGGATCACCTTGCTGTCCCGTATCACCGCAAGTCCGTCATTGGTCCCGACAAGGATATTGCCCTCCTTGGAGATGCTGATGCTCCTCGACTTGTTATGCGGCATGCCGTTATCGGTCGTAAATGAGGTTATCTTACCGTCCGCGGATACGCACACCAGCCCGAGATCATTGGTATAGGTCGAGATCCATACCGATCCTTTGCCGTCTTTTTCTATACATCGTATCCTGGTACCGCTAAGATAACGGGTAACGTCGTTTTCCAGCTTTTTATTGTTCTTATCGAGTATGATGAGGCCGTGGTTGGTTCCTATAAAAAGCCCGCCGTCATTGTCACGGCATACGGCATTGATGGTCTCTTCTCCCAGATCCGCCTTTTGGCTGAAATTGACGAAATTATTGGCAACCACCTTCATAGCGCCCTGCTTTGAGGAAGCCAGCCAGATATTGCCCTGATAATCCGCCGCGACCATTTCGATCGACTCATCCATGGGGATCGAAAGGGGATGAAAAACATCATTTTCGATATATCCGGCGGCGGCGTCTGTATTGACCCATAACCTGCCACAGGCGTATGTCATCCAGTAGATGCTGTAGCCGGGTGAAACACTTATCCTCTTAAGTTCTGATGCATCAGCGTCAAAGCTGCCGCAGTACAGTCCGTCGGATTCGGTTCCGAAATAGATCAGTCCGGCCTTCTGCGGGTCGGCAAATACAGTCGAGACCTTCTCTATACCAAGCTCATCGCCCGCGCGGAAGGAAGTCACCCTGCAATCCTCGATGCAGAATACATCGCCGTCCTTGGTATTGCCGTATACCTTCCCGTCGACACCGGTCACAAGTCTACGATCGTCCGGTCATTCAGCCTTTCGTCATCTATCAGAACGATGTTCAGATTGCTGTCGGCATAGGCCACGCCGTCGGTTGATCCTATAAATATATTACCGCTGCCGTCCTCGGCAAATGCTCTTATTGATGAAGCCGCGCGCAGCTTTCCGTTGGCGTCGGTAAAATCCCGGGCCAAAAAATGCCGCGGCTGGGCGCCCGTATCGTCGATCATCGCAACATAATTGTCATTTGTTCCGATCCATATCCTGTGCCTGCTGTCTTCAAACGCGGCACGCCCGTTGGTAAAGATATCCGTGGGCTTCATCTGTTCGAAGGCCGTGCCGTCGTATTTTATGATACCGCTGTAACCGCCGATCAGGATATAACCGCTGCTTGTGCCGAGTACGAAATTCGCATCGGAGGTGGGAAGACCGTTTTCCCAGTCATAGAGCTGCGCAAAATACCCGACCCCCGGGATATCCCCGGTAGCCGCGTAACCGCCGCCGATCTTCGGCCCGTCCTCCGCCAGTACAGAAACTGTACGAAGTATCGTAAATAACAGCACGCAGACGATCAAAGACATTCCTGCGGCCAAAAACCACTTTTTCTTTTTCATCACAATGCAGACCTCCGTTACCGGGCAGTAAATCTTCAGCTTTCCTGGTATTTTCTCAGTACTTCCCTGACCTCATGCAGTGATTCCATAAAGACCTCGACGCATCTGGGATCAAACTGTGTCCCTGCGCCCTCCTGAATGATCGACAGAGCCTTGTCAAGCGGAAATGCAGGCTTATATACACGAGGCGAAGCCAGTGCGTCAAATACATCAGCAACTGACATGATACGGGCCGAAAGCGGGATGACCTCTCCGTGAAGTCCTTCGGGGTAACCCTTGCCGTCCCAGCGCTCATGATGGTAAGCAGCCATATTTCTGGCTTCCTTCAGATAATTCTCACCTTTTACGGTACTGATGGCCTTCTCCATGATCTTGCGGCCTTCGATGGTATGTCTCTTCATTATCGCGTATTCTTCATCGGTGAGCTTGCCCGGCTTGTTGAGGACTCCGTCGGGGATCGCTATCTTGCCGACGTCATGCAAAGGTGCGGACATCACTACCGCTGAGATGAACTCGGGCGTGATCTTCTCCGCATAATATCCCTTGCGTTTCAGGCCTTCCGCAATGATCCTTGCATATGCTGAGGTTTTCTGGACATGGGCTCCGGTATCGGAATCCCTGTTTTCAACCATATCAGCCATCGTTATGATCAGACCGTTCTGCATTTTCGAGCTGACCTCGGCGTAATGTCTTACGGCGCGCATCTGCTCGGCCTGATTGAGCGCCATGCGGCATATTGAATTATAAAGCTTTTCGACCTCATCACCGGTATGAATGTTGAGGCTTCGCAGCTTTCTGACATCTTCATCAAATGTTTCCTGGCTGTCGCCCGAGGAAACGAACCTGTCGACGCTCTCGGCAATGCTGTTTATGGGATATGTGGTGTAGATCCCGGTATTCCACAAACCGAACGCAAGTATCAGAACAAAGAAAGCCGGCAGGATCAGCAGAGCCTTAAAGCCGAAGCTCTTGAGCGAATCCCTTAAAACATTCGGCATATACACATCTGCGCCCACATAGCATACAGTCTTGCCTTCATTGTCCCTGACAGGATAATATGCGGTAATGACCCATCCCGTGTTATTTTCATCATTGGATTCGATCGGATCTATCTCCTCACCGTCAAACAGCATCGGAAGATATTCAAGGAACGCTTCTTCGAAATCGGCATGTTCGCCCGGTGCATAAGCCTCCACATCCTCCGTATCAAGATCGAAAATATAGTAACAGCCGTCCTGACGGATCTTCAATGCGTACAGATATTCCACTCCGAGAGCGTATTTCCTGATCGTAAACAGCTTTTCCCTGGTCTCGGCATACCCTTCGGCCGCCTCGCCTTTTCTGAGGTACTCATCGACCCTTGCCGGATCGATCACCGAAGCCGCATGCATGGCTGTGTTCTTCGCGACATTGATCTTTTCCTCTCTTAGTGTCTCGAAGTTGAGCCTCATTCCTATCAGGGAAATAACGATCGTAAATCCGGCCGCGATCCCGACCATGATCAGCGTCATACGTGTACCTATGGAATGTCCGATGTCAGAGCCCCATTCTTTCATCGAACGGATCTCTCCGTCAGAGAGGGGTTTCTGCATCCATCCGCTGTTTCTTATTCTGTATCTGAGTCCGGTGGGGATGATATGCGTCACTAATGTTGCTATACCAACGGAAATGCCCTTATCGACAATATTGACGAGCAGGTTCAGGAAAAGAAAGATGAGCATCCTCGGAAGATGTGTCGCGTTATAGATATATTCAACATCATCTGCGATCCCGGGATTCTGAGGCTTCCCGTACAGCACCCATTGAATACATGCGCTTAAGCTCCAGCTGATAAATGCGACTCCGAGGATCATCAGGATCATGGCCTTTGCGCCTTTATACTTCCGGGTTTTGGCCATCTTGGCAACAAGTATCGCTATCAGGACACTGACGATCGCAAAATAAAGCGAATCGGTATTATGGAGCATACACAAGAGATTGGTAAGCATCGCCGTGATTATTCCGGGGAACACCCCTGCGATCATTGATGTCGTTACGGTCCCGATCGTATCAAGATAGATGGGCAGCTCAAACAGCTCAACGATGCGGTTTAACAGTACATTTACCGCTACCGCGATGACCACCAGCACAAGAGTATATAATCTGTTTCGATCTATTCTGAATGAATTCTCTTTCACTAATGAAATCCTCCCCGAATGGACATGGATCCTTACATACTTCCTCAAATACTGATAATACCATTTATAGAGAATAATGTCAAAGGAATGAATCCAAAAAACTTTTTTGCTTTAAAGTTTTACACTTTAATTTAAAAAAGCAGTTGACAAACCACCCACTTCATGCTTATAATTAACTCGATTCAACGGACACAGATCAATGTGAGGTTTGGCATGAAAGCATTTTTCGACGCATCATTTTATTATTACTTTTACTTTTACGATAAGACATTGTAAGGGTTATTTGTGATGCGCGCAGGACCGAGGAAGACAACTTAAGCGGCACAGATTACCCTGTGGCGCTTTTATTTTGGGTTAAAGGGAGGAAAAGGAATATGATCGTAGTAATGAAACAGAATGTCAATGAAGACAGACAGAACCAGCTTATCGACTGGCTTAAAGGAATGGGACTCGGGGTTCATGTCTCCTCGGGCGAATATCAGACGGTGCTCGGCCTTATCGGTGATACGAGCAAGGTCGATATGGACCTGATCGCAAGCCTGGACATCGTCGAATCGGTAAAGAGAGTGACCGAGACCTTTAAATGCTGCAACCGCAAGTTCCATCCCGAGGATACCGTAGTCAGTGTAGGTGATGTAAAGATCGGCGGAGGCAATTTTGCGATGATCGCCGGCCCCTGCTCGGTTGAGAGCGAGGACCAGATCGTCGGGATCGCTAAAGCAGTCAAGGCTGCAGGCGCCGTTCTTCTGCGCGGAGGCGCATTCAAGCCCCGTACTTCACCTTATGATTTCCAGGGATTGAAGGCAACCGGACTTGAACTTCTGAAGATCGCTCGTGCCGAGACCGGACTCCCGATCGTTACGGAGATCATGAGCATAGCCGATCTTCCTCTCTTCGATGATGTCGATGTGCTCCAGGTAGGCGCCCGCAATATGCAGAATTTCGATCTGCTTCGCGAACTCGGCCGTACCAACAAGCCCATACTGCTCAAGCGCGGTCTTGCAAATACCTTAAAGGAGCTCCTTATGTCCGCCGAATATATCATGGCAAGCGGCAACGAGCAGGTAATACTGTGCGAGCGCGGTATCAGGACCTTCAGCGATTATACCCGCAATACTCTTGATGTTTCGGCCGTACCGATGCTTCATGAGCTCTCCCATCTGCCCGTGATCGTAGACCCGAGCCATGCAACGGGCATAGCCCGCCTCGTACCGCCCATGGCAATGGCAGCAACCGCAGCCGGTGCCGACGGTCTGATCATAGAGGTTCATAACGATCCCATGCATGCGCTCTGCGACGGCGCACAGTCACTCAAGCCCGACGAGTTTGAAAAGCTCGCGGCAAAGGTAAATCAGCTCAGGGGAATACTGTAGAGAAATATTTTACTGCAGCCAGGGTGAAATACTATAGGGAATAGTTTTTAATACAGATAAGGCGAAATGCCATAGAATACTTTTTAAACTACGCCAGAATCTAAGGAGAACTGCCATGACAACCGGAATAGTCGGACTCGGCCTCATCGGAGGCTCATTTGCGAAAGCTTACGCACAGGCGGGACATAAGGTTTACGCTCTCGATACGGACAAATCCACACTTGCATTTGCAGGAGTGAGCGGAGTCCTTGCCGGCGAACTCACCCGTGAAAATGCGGGCGAATGCGATCTCATCCTCGTATGTGTCTATCCCGAAGCCGCTGTCGGCTTCATGGAGGATTTCGGTCCTTATTTCGGATCGAAGCCCGTCGTGATCGACTGCTGCGGTACCAAGGCCGGTGTCGTAAATGCCGGAATGAAGATCGCCGAAAAATACGGTTTTACTTATGTCGGCGGGCATCCGATGGCCGGCACCCAGTTCTCGGGTTTTAAATACGCAAAAGCCACGCTTTTCAACGGAGCCCCGATGGTCATCGTTCCGCCCGATTTCAGCAACATCATACTTTTAAGCCACATCAAGGATCTTCTTGAGCCCGCCGGTTTCGGCAGTTTCTCCGTCACGACCGCCGAACGCCACGACAGGCTGATAGCATTTACTTCACAGCTTGCGCATGTTGTTTCTAACGCTTACGTTAAAAGTCCCACAGCGCAGGAACACAAAGGCTTTTCGGCCGGCAGCTACCGTGACCTGACCAGGGTTGCCTGGCTTAATCCCGCCATGTGGGCGGAGCTGTTTCTGGATAACCGGGAGAATCTCTTAAACGAGCTCGATACGATCATCTCCAGCTTAAAAGAATACCGCGACGCCCTGGCCGACAAAGACCGGGAACGCCTGATAAAGCTGCTTGATGACGGAAAACGCCTTAAGGAAGAGGTAGACAGAGGTTAACTATGATCAGTATAGATATCAAAAACTCCGGTTCATATACCGTAAAGATCGGAAACGGACTGCTTGATACGGCAGGCGATGAGGTTAAGAAGCTTGGAAAGACCAGGAAGGTCTGCATTGTCACCGACACCCATGTAAGCGCTCTGTACGGGCAGCGTGTCCGCGAAAGCCTGGAATCCGCGGGCTTTGATGTTTTCAGCTTTATTTTTCCGTTCGGGGAGCAGAGCAAAAATCTTTCTGTCTACGGCCGGCTTGTCGAAGACCTGTGTAACAACAGATTTACCCGTTCAGACCTGATAGTGGCGCTCGGAGGCGGTGTTGTAGGCGATCTTGCGGGATTTGCGGCAGCAACCTTCCAACGGGGCATCCGCTATATCCAGGTACCGACCACCCTGCTTGCTGCGGTTGATTCATCGGTAGGCGGCAAGACCGCCGTTGACCTGACAGGCGGAAAGAACCAGGTCGGCTGCTTTTACCAGCCCTCACTCGTTCTTTGCGACCCCGATACGCTGAAAACTCTTCCCGACGAAGAATACCGCTGCGGCTGCGCGGAAGTCATAAAATATGCGATCCTTAAAAGCCGCGCCTTTTACAATGAACTCATGGACCTTCCGGCCTCTGAGCAGTTTGAGCACGTGATCGCAACCTGTGTGGAAATGAAACGCGATTTTGTTCAGGAAGATGAATTCGATAAAGGTGTGAGGATGTTCTTAAATCTAGGCCATTCGATCGGTCATGCTGTAGAGGCGCTGAGCGGCTTTACGACTCTTCACGGGCAGGCTGTGGCGATCGGAACCGCTGCTGTCGCGCGTGCTGCCGAAAAAAACGGCTTCTGTTCCACCGATACACTCGGTGATATCCTTACAATACTTGAAAAATACGGACTTCCGACCGAAAATCCTTATTCCGCCAAAGACATCATCGATCTGATGCTTTCGGACAAAAAACTGATCGACGGAAAGCTCAGCCTTATAGTGCCCGAAGAGATCGGAAAATGCCGGATCGTCCCGGTCGATTCCGGCGATCTGGGTAAATGGGTCTTATGACTCTTCAACAGGAGGTTATGTTTGAATACAGATAATAAACAGATCCGGCCCGGGAGCCGCACAGGAAGAGTTACTATCCCGGCCTCAAAATCAAGAGCACACAGGCTCCTTATAACGGCCGCTCTGTCCGATACTCCGACAACGCTTGAATGTCGCGGTTTTTCCAATGATATCCTCGCCACGGTCAATTGTCTCAACGGCCTCGGATGCAATATCTCAGTTGAAAACGATTCGCTAATACATATAGTTCCGCTCCGCCGGGATGATCCGGTTTTTTCAGGACCGGCCGTACTTCCCTGCCGTGACAGCGGTTCGACCCTTCGTTTTCTGCTGCCGCTTGCCGGTGTTTTGGGCGCATCCGGTTATTTCAAAATGGAGGGAAGACTCCCTGAAAGGCCTTTGGCTCCTTACGATTCCGAACTTACGGGGCACGGGATGAGCTTGAAACCCGAAGCCGGAAACCGGCTGTATTTTGAAGGAAGCTTAAAACCCGGCAAATACATACTCCCCGGCGATGTCTCATCCCAGTATATCTCGGGACTCCTGATGAGTCTTCCGGCGCTTGACGGTGACAGCGAGCTGAAGATCACCGGGAATATCGAATCCTCAGATTACATACGTATGACAGAGGATGCGTTAAGACTTGCAGGTATAGATTTTTCCTATGATGACAGAACCTACAGGATCCCCGGGAATCAGCATTACAAAATGCCCGAAAGGCTGTCTGTGGAAGGTGACTGGTCCGGTGCCGCATTTTTCTTATGTCTCGGAGCGCTTTCGCCGGAAGGCATCCTGGTCAGCGGCGTAACGCCCGATTCCCTTCAGGGAGACAAGGCCGTGACAGACATTTTAAAACAGTTCGGAGCCGATATCCGATATACGCAGGAAGGCATATTTGTAAAATACGCCCCTCTACACGGAATAACAGTCGACGCTTCGGGTATCCCCGATCTTGTCCCTGTTATCAGTGTTGTTGCGGCTGCCGCAAAAGGGACGACGCATATCACCGGGGCCGGACGTCTGCGCCTTAAGGAATCCGACAGATTGAAGACCACTTCCGAACTCCTGGCATCCCTCGGAGCCGTCGTGACCGAAGGCAGGGAAGATCTTGTGATAGAAGGCTGCGATTTTCCCGCCAACCGTTTGCGGGGCGGCAGTACGGATCCCTTCAACGACCACAGGATCGCAATGTCAGCCGCTGTCGCTGCTGCCGTCTGCGAGAATCCGGTCACTGTGAGCAGCCCGGAATGTGTCAGAAAATCATTTGCCGGTTTCTGGGAAATATTCGATGCTCTTTAAGCTCAAGGAGGTCATTATATGAGCAGTATTTACGGTGAAAACATCCATCTTTCGATCTTTGGCCAGTCTCATTCCGGGGCGATCGGAATGAGTCTTGACGGTATCCCTGCCGGACAATGCATCGACATGGGTATTCTGAACAGTTTTCTTTCAAGGAGGGCTCCGGGTGGCAGTGATCTTTCCACTCCGCGCAGGGAAGCCGACACGCCTGAATTTCTAAGCGGTCTTACCTGCCCCGACCGGGATGAGGTGGGGGTAAAGGTAGTAACAGACTCAGCAGGTGTACCTGGAGCAACGGAAGTACCGGGAGTTACCGGAGTAACGGCCGTAACCTGCGGCGCCCCGATCGCGGCCGTGATCCGCAACACCAACACCCGCTCCGGGGACTATTCGGAGCTAAAAACCACTCCCCGTCCGGGACATGCGGATTATACCGCAGAGGTAAAATACCACGGCGCACAGGACTATGCGGGAGGCGGGCATTTTTCGGGAAGACTTACGGCGCCGCTGTGCATTGCGGGCGGAATATGCCTGCAGCTGCTTGAAAAGGAGAATATTCACATTTTCACACGTGTTTATTCGATCGGAAATATCAAGGACGGCGGAAGTTTTGAAGGCTATCTTACCGATAAGCTCTATTCGGGAGGCAGTTCTCCGGCAGCCACTGACCGATCGCCGAATAGCAGCGAAACCGAGAAGACCGGCTTTGCTGAGAAGCCAAGTGAAACTGAGAAGACCGGCTACGCTGAGAAGATCAGCTACGCTGAGAAGATCAGCTACGCTGATCTAACGCCCCCGGCACGGAGTTTAAAAGGTGAACTTCTTTCGCGTCCCCTGCCCGTTATAAACCCCGATTCCGCAGAGAAGATGCGGGGGCTAATCCTCGATGTAAAGAGCAAGGGCGATTCGATCGGCGGCATTGTAGAATGTGTTGTAACAGGCCTTCCCGCAGGACTTGGCGATCCGATGTTCTACGGGATGGAAAACCGTATCTCACAGGCAGTATTTGCGATACCTGCGGTAAAAGGGATCGAGTTCGGTTCGGGATTTGCCTGCGCCGGGATGACCGGAAGCGAAAACAATGACCCCTTCAGGATCGCGGCAGACAAAGCTTCAGGCACTGAAAGCATCATCACCGAAACAAACAACTGCGGAGGGATCCTCGGCGGCATTACCAACGGAATGCCCCTGGTATTCAGGGCTGCTTTTAAGCCCACCCCGTCGATCGCAAAAGAACAGCGCAGCGTCAACCTTTCGGAAATGAAGGATACAGTGCTGGCAGTTCACGGACGCCACGATCCCTGCATAGTACCCCGTGCGCTTCCCTGTGTTGAGGCAGCTGCCGCTCTTGCGGTATATGATGCGTTTCTCGGGAGAAAAAAAGAGCTGTGACAATGTATTAACAGATAAAATGATATGCTGAGATTAAAAGGAGAATTTATGGATCCGACATTAAGAGAAAAGATGGATGAGATTGACGAGCAGCTCATAAAACTGTTTACCGAAAGAATGGAGACCGCCGCGAAGATCGGTGAGTATAAGAAGGAACACGGGATCCCCGTGCTTGACAGGAAGCGTGAAAATTCCAAGCTTCTTGATGTCATGGCAAAGTCTCCGGAGCCTATAAAGGAATATACCGCCCAGCTTTATGCAATGCTCTTCGAATTCAGCCGCAGCTATCAGACCCAGCTCATAGGCTATGAGAATTCGCTCACAAACAGGATCAGAAATGCCCTGGATACAACACCGGAGCTCTTTCCCGACAAAGAGGTCATCGCCTGTCAGGGAATAGAAGGAGCCAACTCGCATATTGCGGCGCAGAAGCTTTTCCGCTATCCCAATGTCATGTTTTTCAAAACCTTTGAATCGGTTTTCTCGGCCGTCGACAAGGGGCTGTGCCGTTACGGAATGATCCCGCTTGAAAACAGTACGGCCGGATCCGTCAATTCGGTTTATGACCTGATGATGAAATACAATTTCAGCATTGTCCGCAGCCTCCGTCTCAAAGTGGATCACAACCTGCTTGCCAATCCTTCTTCGGACATCTCACAGATACGTGAGATATATTCGCACCAGCAGGCGATCAGCCAGTGCAGTGCCTTCCTTCAGACTCTTGAAGGCGTTAAGATCATCCCCTGCGAAAACACCGCCATCGCGGCAAAAATGGTGGCCGCTTCGGGCAGGAACGATATTGCTGCCCTTGCTTCACGCGAATGTATGTCCTATTACGGACTGCGCTGCCTGAAACCCTCTGTTCAGGACAGTTCGGCCAACTATACACGTTTTATCTGCATTTCAAAACAGCTTGAGATCTACCCCGGTGCCGACAGGACCAGTATCATGGCAACCCTGCCTCACGAACCCGGTTCTCTTTATAAGCTGCTGTCCAAGCTGTATGCTCTCGGCATTAACTTAAACAAGCTTGAAAGCCGCCCTATTCCTGACAGGGATTTCGAGTTCATGTTCTATTTCGATCTGGATACACCGGTTTATTCACCCAAATTCATGCAGTTTATGGGTGAACTTGAGAGTGTATATGAGACCTTTGCATATCTTGGCAGCTACAGTGAAATTATTTAGGAAAACATCGTCAGAGTCTGAAGTCTATCTCTTCAGACTCATGTTTTGTAAAAGCAACTTTATGAATTCTGTGTCGCCATTCGAAAATATATAATATAAATGCATCAGAATCGCATAAAATCCTTATTTATACACTATTTGACCACTTTTCGAATTAATATACTCTTTGACATTTTGCACAAATTAAGATATAATATCAATATGTTTTTATTGTGCATTTTGCACAAGTTGGAGCAAATAATTTCGAAGCTGAAAACGGAGGTAGTGTATGAACGGTAATAACTCGTCAAACTCTCAGGGTCTTGGCATCGCCGGAAAGATCCTCGGACCTTTAGCATGTATCATATTGTCTCTTGTCATTTCATTTATCTTGTCATTCACCAGGGTCAACGGTATCAAAAACCAGCTGTCTGTACTCAGAAGCCAGAAGATAATCGCCATGGAAACTGCCGAGCAGCTTCGTTATGACGTACTTAATACGGCCGAGATCTTCACCGATATGTCAGCCACACGTGATGGCGAAGTACTGGCCGAGGCTGTAGAGATCAGAGAGGATTTTGAGGAACAGCTCCGTAAACTCAAAGAACTTGATAAGGCCAATGCTTCAGTCTGGGACAGTATCGCTTCAAAATACAATGCTTTTTACGATCTGTGTCACAGGATGGCCGATACATATATCGCTTCGGGAACAGATGCAGGTAATGAAGTAATGGATGAAGTAGATCCCGTTACCGAAGAACTCAGCGAAGAAGTTGAGGCGGCAGTCGGTGCAATCGAAGAAAGTCTTGAAGATGATGTCAATGATGTACTCTCGGATGCCAATGCACTGTCGATCGTTACAGCTGCCACTTCCTGCCTGAACCTGCTGTTCGTTGTCTGGATCGCATTTGTAGTCTTAAGACAGGTGATCAGGCCCATCAAACAGGTCAGTGCAAGCATCAAACGTCTTTCCGACCGCGATCTGACCGTTGCACGTCTTGATATCGACCAGAAGGATGAGATCGGAGTTCTTTCGGATTCCTACAATGACTTAAGAGATTCTCTGCGCGATATAATGAATAATCTGGGCGGTTCTACCGCAAGACTCGAAGAAATGACTCTTTCCATGACCGAGCAGACCGCAACCATCAGGAAAAATGTTTCCGATGTCACCGATTCCGTCAATAATATCACACAGGTTGCAGGCGAACAGGCAGCGGATATTGAAAGCTCGATGCATGAGATAGATGCTCTTCGTGAAGCTGCGGTCCTCAATTCAAAAGCTTCAGGCAACCTCTCCGAAGCCAGCACATCGATCTCCAATGCAAGCCAGGAAGGCAACCGGGTTCTCGACGGACTCTACAATATCACTATTGAAAATGAAAAGGCTTTCGAAGAGATATTTGACAGTATAAGCAAGATCATGGAGAGCACCGGCAAGATCGGTGAAGCCTCCAGCATGATCGAAAACATCGCCGAACAGACCAATCTGCTCTCACTTAACGCTTCGATCGAAGCCGCAAGAGCCGGCGAGATGGGCAAGGGCTTCGCGGTTGTTGCCAATGAGATCAGGCAGCTTGCGGAAAATTCCACTGTCAGCGTCAACGAGATCAACCGTATGCTGCAAGAGCTCCAGAGCAATGTTGATATTGCGAACAAGCAGAGCGAAAACGTAAAAGAAGCTGTCAGAAAGCAGGTTGTCGGTGTAGAGGATACCCGGAACAGCTATGTTGCGATTTCTGACAGTCTTGATAAGATCAATTCCGAGATTGCAAGCTTAAGCCGGATCAGTCAGTCCGTTTCCGAAAGCTGTAATTCTGTCGGAGCAGCCATGGAACACTTAGCTGGCGCAGCCGAAGAAAATGCCGCATCCACCGAAGAGACCAGCGCTTCCATGCAGGAAGTCCTTGCTCTGACCGAGTCGATCTCCTCAGGTACGCAGGATATCAAAGAACGTTCCGACGAACTCGGCAAGATAGTCAACCTGTATTCCATCTGATGATCCGATTCTTATAACCGTGAACGAGTAAGCCTTTTATGCACATAACCGTGCACGTGTAAGCCTTTTTCGCACATAACCGTGCACGTGTAAGCCTTTATGCACATGGCCGTGAACGTGTAAACCTTTTACGCACATAACCGTGCACGGTGATAACCATAAGACCTCACAGACAGTCTGCATTCCCAAGTTCCGGGTCAGCAGGCCGTTTGTGAGGTCTTTACTTCTTTGCTTCTTTACTTCTTTATTTATTTTTTGCCATTATTAATGCTTTATTTACGCAGGTTGAACTTCTCGCGTATTTCCTCGCAGTCTTCGCCGAAGATCGATATTTCCCTGTTTTCCGACAGATCGATACGCCGGCCCGTGAACTCGTTGAAAATGACCGGGCGGGAAGGGTATCCGGGTGTGTGCCTGTCGACCCTGTAGGACAGGCCGTCGGTACAGATCACGTGGGATACTATCGGATAGAGCGTGATGCAGTTCAGAAAAACAGTGAAAAATTTGGTATTGAAGCCATCCATCATCTCACTCATGATCCCGACTGCCCTGGCCGAACTCATGCCGTCCTTGTAGGCACGCTTGCTGGTCAGCGCATCATAGACATCCGCGATGGCAAGTATCTGTGCGATCTCACTTATCTGATTGCCCGAAAGACCTCTCGGATAGCCTTTGCCGTTGATCTTCTCATGGTGTTCGAAGGCTCCGAGCTTGATCTCATTTGCCATCTCCCGTATGCCCGACAGCTCCTTGTAGGCATAAACAGGATGCAGCTTCATTATCGCAAATTCATCATCGGTGAGCCTTCCCGGCTTGTTAAGTATCTCAAGGGGCACATGCTTTTTCCCAATATCGTGCAATATTCCCGATTGGGCCGCCATGCTGATCCGTTCCCTGTTCCATCCGAGACGCTTTGCAAGCTGAGCAGCAAGAACTCCCACGTCTACGCTGTGCTGGTAGGTATACTCGTCCGTGACCCTCAAGTCCTGTATACATATATTGGCGTTTACGCCGGCCGACAGGACCGTATTGGAAATATCCTGTGACAGTTCGGCCGACGTGCTGCTTATCTCCTTGGTCGAAGCTCCTTCGGCAAATAACTGTTTGGCTGCAAGAACGGCGTCATTTTTCAGTTTTTCGGAAAAGCTGACCGCAGTAGGGTCCTTCTTCTCGGGCTCGGGAGGTGTCTCTTTTACAGGCTCCTTGGCTTTATTGGCTACTATTGAACCGTTACGGTTTACAACGATGTTCATTCTCTCGAAATCATAGTCAAAATTCTCGAGAGAATCGAGGAGATGATCGGTGACGGTAGTCCCCTTGCGCAACAGCAGAGTTGCATGCGGATTATGGGTAATGATGTCTGCCTGAACAATATCTCCTGCTTTTAGGTACTGTCTAACATTATTCATACATCAATGCAGCTCCTGTATTTATTGAACATTTTTCAGTTTCTTTTTATTCTCGTACATTCTCTGATCGGCCACATTGAACACTTCTTCCACTGAGCCGAATTCATCGGTATATTCGCACATTCCCGACGCGATCACAGGTTTTGCGGGATCCGCCTCAAATTCGGCGTTCCTCGCGGCAATGCTCTGTAATCTTTCAAGCAGGGCATCGCGCTTTTGATAGTCTTCCCCGTTAAGAATTACAACAAATTCATCCCCGCCCACTCTGAAAACCGGGCTGTGAACGTAGTTACTGCAGATAAGCCGGCATGAATTCCGTATATATTCATCTCCGGCGCTGTGCCCGAGCGTATCGTTGATGGTCTTCAGATTGTTGATATCGCACTCAACGATGGCAAATTCCGCTTCTCCTTCGCTTATCTGCGTGTTGAGCTCCTGCTCGTATTCCTTATAGGAGTTTTTGTTCTTGGCTCCCGTAAGCGAATCGGAGGTGGCCTTTTTCGCAAGATCCCTGTAGCTGAGCACCTGCTTGTTGATATTTTCGACACAGATAAGGATATTCTCATTATCCTTCGTAAGCATTGCGATCGCTCTTACGTAGGTCGGTTCGGCATTGATCAGAAGCCTGTACTCCAGCTGTCTTGCGTTATTGGTCCTGAGTCCTTCCAAAAGCTGCTCTTTGTCGAAGAAGTTGCGGACCGCTTCCCTGTCCTCATAATATATCACTTTTTCGATGTCATGTTTTACATTTTCGAAAAAATTATTTTCCCGTTCCGTGTTTTCAAGTTCGCTGAGCAGCCGGATCGAAGAAAAAGTCATATATTCATTGGTCGTTATGTCAACATAGTAAATATTGTCATAATGTTCCGCAAGTCTCTCGGCTATCTGCGAAAATGTCATGCTCAGCCTTTCCGATTCCTGCAGCTTTTTCTCGATATTCTCCTCACGGCCCAGATCGGTGACGGTAACAAGCACATGGCTCCGGTCCTTTGTGATGCGCATACCGGCCCTGCAATAATATACAGCGCCTTTGATCACAAATCTGTATTCCGTCCAGAATGCACCCTTATGCTTGTTGATCTCTTTAAGCATCTCCTTTTTGTCGTAAATACAGGTTATCTTATCCTCGTCGTTCGGATGTATGAACCTGCTTAAAAGAGGCCTTGCAGATATAAAGAAATCATTGCCGTGATCGGTCTTCCTGATCTTTTTATACTGATCTGAGGACGAAAACTCGATAAAACTGTTATCCGACAGATCGATATAATAGATCGAATCAAAAATATTGGCCAGCGCATCGGCGATCTGGTTCAGCTTTTCCCTTTCCTGTTCGGTATGGATAAGCTCTTCCGAGGTCAGTTTTTCTTCGTTGATATTGCGTACGCCCATTATGGCATATTTGTTGTCATAGGAATACTCGCCCTTGATTATCCTTATGCTGTGCCATTCCGGATAACCATTGATCATGAGCCTGTACTCCAGCAGACTGTCAAGATCTTCCGAAATGTACCTGATGATATTTTCTTTTGACAGTTCCGAAACAAAACTTTCCCTGTCATCTTCAAATACATGCACAGCCGCATCAGTTTTCACTTTCGAAAAGAAGCCTTTCCCGCTCACGGAACCCGGAAGCCGGTCAAATTTGCTGAAATGAAGGTATTCTTCCGTTTCCAGATCTATATAAAACAGTTCAAGATAGTCTATCAGGACCGCATTCGTGATCTTTTTAAATATATCGCTATAATCCTTCATTTTAGCCTCCTGCGGGGGAATCGATACAGTAATGATATCTTTTTTACAGTATACCAAAATATGCATCTTTTGCAAGTGCAGACAAATGTCACATATTTGTACCTTTCAACAATGCGTTTTTCGGCTAGTTTTTTCCGCTACCGGCGTATATACTATGTGCTGAATCATTACTCTTTGAAATATTCCTGTGCTTTGGCACGTCAGACTGTCCGAACCACGCCTTGTAAACTTATATTGGAAAGGTTTTCGGACAATATGACGGTTTGGAAAACTGCAAAATGCTCCGATGCGAAAGCATGTTTTAAAAAGAAAGGTGTCCCTAACAAATGAATAAATTTGGTTCTTTTTTGAATATAACCGACCGTAAGCTGTTTTTAAAACGCATACTCATCTGTTTTATCGCCGTTTCCGGTATGGGCTTCTTTCTGTCGTTTCTTATAATGGCAGAGTTCGGTACGGATCCGTGCACCTTTATGAATCTCGCGGTTTCGTCAAAGCTCGGCATATCGCTCGGAAACTGGCATTTTCTGCTGAATGCGGTGCTGCTGATCTTTATCGTCATATTTGCCAGACAGCTGATAGGCCCCGGTACAGTCTTTAACATGGTCCTGATCGGATATTATGCCGACTTTTTCTGCATGCTCTGGCGCAGATTCCTTCCCGGAACCGCATTTACCTATATGCCTTCACGTATCCCGATCTACGCCGTCGCGCTTGCGGGCTTTATCATAAGCGCCGCAGTATATATGAATTCGAAGACCGGCGTTTCTCCCTACGACGGTGTCGCGGTATTTTTCGGGGAACATATGCCGATACCGGAATTCCTGTCACGTATGATATTTGATTTTACAGTGATCGCCATCGGTATGATAGCCGGCTCAACTCCCTCTATAGGACACATCCTGATGGCATTGGGGCTGGGTCCCGTGATCACTATTGTCGGGAAGAAAATGGCCCGGGATAATAACCGGGAAAATGCTTGACAAACGGATCAAAAAGAGTAACATAGTATTCATAACCACATCAAACAGTTTTTATTAACTTGTATAGAATACTATGATCCGTTCAGAAAGGCATTAAAAATGTCCAGAGAAATAACCATACCCGACTACAATCTGGCTGAGGAGCTCATCAGCTCCATATCCCACGGCATCGGAACCGGACTTGCGATCGCGGCCTGTGTGCTGTGCATAGTAAAAGCCGTTGCGGGAGAAACCGGAGCGGCAGGAGTTGTCGGTGCGTCAATATTCGGTTTTACGATGATATTCCTGTACCTGATGTCAACGCTCTATCATGCGATCACCGCACGCAAAGCGAAATACGTGCTGCGCGTCATTGACCACTGCAGCGTATTTCTGCTGATCGCAGGTACCTATACGCCCTTCCTGCTGGTATCGCTGAAGGGCTGGATCGGTTGGACTCTCTTCGGCGTGATCTGGGGCCTGACAGTCATAGGTATTGTCTTTAATGCGATCAATGTGGACAAATTCGAGAAGGTTTCCACTATCATAAATGTCGCCATGGGCTGGCTCGTGGTGATCTCCTTCAGAACCCTGATGCAGAATGTGGATCGTTTCGGCATCATCATGCTGGTGGTCGGCGGTGTGGTATATACTGTAGGCGCGGTTCTCTACCGGATCGGCGACAACGTGAGATATATGCACTCAATCTGGCATTTCTTCGTACTCGGCGGTACTATCTGCCATTTCTTCGCTATATATGTCTCTGTCCTTTGATCTCAGAGCTTCGTATGTTTGCTGATCTTCTCGGCCTCAAAGAAATCAGCAACCGATTTCAGTATCTGGGCCTTATTCATATTTTTCAGAAGATATCCCTGGGGCTTTAGCTGCATTACCTTCATAACACTCTCACGATCCGATTTGCCCGTCAGGAAAATGACCGGTATTCCTGTGGAATTGGGCTCGCTGCGGATCATTTCGAGAACCTGGGGACCGGGCGTTATCGGCATATCATAATCGAGAAGTATCAGATCCGGAATATGCGTTGCGATATAGGTAATAGCCTGCATTCCCGATCTTGTAATGGTTACTGTGTAATAGTCCGAAAGCCAGTCCTGCATCATTTTGAGGAACGTTACATCATCATCCACGAGCAGGATATGCTTTCTCTTTTTTCTCTCCTCATCAAGATCGGCCAGCTTCTTCATCTGGTTTACAAGCTCCTTCATGTCAAAAGGACGCTCTACTATTCCCGAAATAATGCTTTCTGGGATACTTCGTTTAATCTCCTCGATCTCCTCCTGATATCCTATCAGGCACAGGGTTTTTTCGTTCTCCCCGCAGATATCCTTCACAAATACAAGGACATCGGCCGAATCGAATACGAAACTTCCCGCAAACAGTACAAAAATACCCGTCGCGGGCGCATGCAGCTCAATATCCGAAATGACCGGTTCTATGACCGTTGTCTCAAACTCAGCCTTTTGAAAATTCTTTGCTATGGCATCCGTCATGAATGCCGCCCCTTTTGAAATGATCAAAATTTTTCCTGCCATAATCAACCTTCCCGATCATCTTACGATCATATCATCATAATTACCGTTAAATATCTGTTTTACGTGTCTCTGTGATCAACATTTTACACATCGGATAATAATTCAGCGATATCTTCATACCGTATATCCGCTGCCGCGGCCAAAAGCTCCTTGCGGCGCTGTTTTTCGTCTTCCGGTACGCTCAAACCTTTAAGCCCTTCGATAATGTCAACCGCGCTGTCATAGTCCGAAACAGAAAGAAATTCTTTTATCGCGGTATACATTTCTTGAAGAGTCCCTGCATCAACCGGTGTCAGCGTGCTCTCATCCTCTTCATCTGCCGATATCGGGCCAAGGGCCTTACCCAAAGCCCTGTACCTTTGAAGCAGCCCGGGCAGTTCTGCCGCCAGCGTATCCGCATCATTGGCATTGCCTGCATTTTCAAGCTTCTCGGCAAGTGCGCCCAGCTCTTTTGCTCCTATGATCCTTGATGTGCTCTTCAGCGCATGGATCTTTACAGTGGCATTCTTCAGATCCCCCGCTCCGATATAGCCCTCGATCTCTTCGGCATTTGATGCTACCGAGGCCTCATATACCTTAAGTGCGTCGAGCAATGCATCTGCCGACTGGCAATGCTCAAGACCGTCATTTACATCTATTTCAGCGATTTCATAGAGCCAGGCAGGGAGTTCTGTGGTTTCAGTATCAGGGATCTCATCTTCCGAAACGGGTATCACCTTTTCGTCGGGAAGAAGTGCCATCATCATCTTCTCAAGTTTTGAGGATTCAATGGGCTTTGTCAGATAATCGTCGAAGCCGGCCTTGATATAGGTGTCCCTGGCGCCGGCTATTGCATTTGCCGTCAGGCAGACGCACGGAGTATCTTTATTTCCGGTGATCTTCTTTATATCGCCGAGGGTCTCGATGCCGTCCTTGTTCGGCATCATATGGTCAATGAAGATCAGATCGTACTTGTTCTTCTGCGCCATCAGTATGCCGTCATCGCCGCTGTCTGCGGTATCGATGCAGACACGGGTCTTTTTCAGGAGATTAACGAAAACATTCAGGTTCATGGGCGTATCGTCAATTACCAGAATATGCGCATCCGGTGCGGTAAAGCGCTCTTTGTATGTCTTTCTTTCGGCAAGGGAGCGTCTGAAGGATTCCGCATAATCACCGATCGGATCCCAGGCTGTCACGCCCTGCTTTACGGAGAATGAGAATGTTGAACCCTTCCCGTATTCACTTTCCACTTCAAGCGTACTTCCCATCAGGGCCAGAAGCCTCTGGGTAATACTCATGCCCAGGCCCGTGCCTTCTATGCTCCGGTTGCGAAGTTCCTCAATACGTTCAAATTCAGAGAACAGCTTCGGCATATCCTCTTTTTTGATACCTATTCCGGTATCGGATATGCGGACATTGAGCATTATGTTCTTTTCATCATTTTCGATCCGGTCAAAACCGAGTGTCAGTGTAATAGAACCCTTTTCCGTGTATTTTACCGCATTTGACAGGATATTCGTAATGATCTGTTTGATGCGCATCTCGTCGCCGTACAGGGCTTTCGGGGTGTTCCCGTCAATGTTCATCTTCAGTTCAAGGCCTTTGGCTT
The DNA here is from genome assembly GCA_024695205.1 of Lachnospiraceae bacterium. GTDB lineage: Bacteria > Bacillota > Clostridia > Lachnospirales > Lachnospiraceae > RUG11977. The sequence continues at coordinate 5,369 of JAILIQ010000260.1, read as the reverse complement.
CGGCCTTGGTATGGACCATATTTACGAGATCGTTCAGAACCGAAGCAAGATCGTATTCTGTCGGCAGAATATCCATTTTTCCGGATTCGATCTTTGAGAAATCAAGTATATCGTTGATCAGTCCGAGAAGTGTGGTTCCCGCGGTCCTGATACTTTCGGAATAGCCTATGATCTCTTCTTCACTGCTTTCCCTCAGGATCATCTCGTTCATACCGAGCACGGCATTGATCGGAGTACGTATCTCATGAGACATGCTGGTCAGAAATGCGGATTTTGCTTCATTTGCGGCAATTGCTTCCCTTTCGGCTTTTCCCGACCTGAACTTGTACTCGGAAATGACCGAAATGATATTTATGACCGTGATCACAATAAAGAATACGGTTGTACAGATTATCTGGATGCTGCTGTAATCCGCGTCTCCATCGGCATCGAAGATTTCGGCGGCACAAAAAGCATAACCTGCAAGCAGGATGCCGTAAGCCCCTGCTTCAAGGATTTTTGCCTTAATGCCCGATCTGATGCCTTTATATGCCAGGATAACCACAGCAACCGTAAGGATCAGCAGTATCATGCTGATGGCGCAGGCAGTGACGATCCCTCTTGTTCCGGTATTCAATGTGAATAAAAGATCAAATGCAATAGCCATCACCAGAAAGACGATTATTGCATATTTGAAACGGCCCTTTTGCCTGTTGTCCCCGCGTTTTGCGAAGTGCGCTATCAGTATAACCGGCATGTTCGCCAGTGCAAAAATTGAGGCAAAGTTGAAAAATAGCCCATTTCCCAGAACTGCTTCAAACAAGCTGAGCCTGATGACCGTATATGCCACGCAGGTCATGCCGAAAAATATCAGCAGAGGCAGTTCCCATTTTCCCCATCCGGAGAAAACACGGATCGTATCGGTAATGAACATTATCACACAACATACGATTATTAAGATACAGCCAAAGAATACAGGAAGACTGCTCTCGAGCAGCGACACGATCAGTATCTCGTATCTCGTCACTTCCGCACTTCCTATGGAGATGCCTGTGTTTGTTGCGACCGGTATGACTTCAATACGGATCTTGCTGTATTTAAGTTCGGTCGGAAGTTCTATGATATTCTCGCTGCTTCCGACGACCGTTACCGTTCCTGACCCGTCCGAAGAGTGTCCGGCGCCGGCTACTCCGGCGGGTTGGTCCGTGGGTTCGCCGGCGTTTGTGGCATCCGTTCCGCCGGTTGTTCCGTTTGCAGCTTCCCCGGCGTTCGTTTCCCGGTTCTGTCCGGGCTCTCGTGAGCGGATCAGGCCTTTTTCGTAATATTTCGTAAATTCGTCATCATTACCCAGATAGACCCTGAGTCCGGCATTACGCAGCCTTATGACCACGGCCAGGCCCCCGTATTTGGGTGAAATATCATTTTCCAGGATCAGGGATTCCTCATCTTCCGCAAATTCAAACGAAAAAGGCAGGCTGATATCTTCCGTGCCGTCATTGATGTTTTTCCAGCCATCATTCAGACTGACCATGCGTTCACGCGAAATATTCCTGTCACTTCCGCTGAAACTCGGTATAAGTACGGAAAAAATACCTACAAGCATGAAAACCACAAGTGCCGCAATGATAATATTATTGATATTGTCACGTCTGAAGATTTTTTTCATCTTCTCCTTCATACCGGCCCCCTTATGGTTTTGCTGCAATTTTCTCTTGTTGCCCTATGGTTTTCCTTTGGTTTTCCTTTGGTTTTCCTTTGGTTTTCCCCGTCAGTCCTGCATCGTTTTGCTCTGTCTGTTTTTCAGGGTATTTACCGCCCTCGCAAATGCAAGCTGGGTGCGCCTGTAATCGCGCAGTCCTTCCTTCTCCTGCTCTGCTATCAGGGCATCCGTGCGGGCCTGACGCTCAAGGGCTTCGTCGACTTCATCGGGCGCAAGCGCGGAATCGCACAGTACCCGCGCATCATTCATTGTGATATCAAGCATGCCGCGGGTCACAACACACACCTTTTTCGTGCCGTCCGGCAATGTAAATGTCAGCTCTCCGTCAAGTATCGCAGCCGTCAGCGGCTCATGATGTGCCATAACGCCCATCATCCCGTCACTGACCGGAACAACAAGAGATACGCAGTCACCCTTGTAAAACGGACGCTCGGGAGATAATATTTCCAGGTGGAAGTTTTCCATAAATACACCTCATCCGGCTGCTTCGCAGCCACCTTCTCCTCAAGGAGAAGGCTTTTTTCAGGTTTTACTTCTTGTTTTTCTTCAAGTTATTTTCAGGCTTTTCCTCTGTTTTATCTCAAGTTCTTTACTTCAGACTCTCTGCCTTCTTTCGTACATCCTCGACGGTGCCCACATTAAAGAATGCGGCTTCGGGACAATCATCCAGCTCGCCGTCAAGGATCGCTTTGAAGCCTCTTATCGTCTCGGCAAGAGGCACATATACGCCCGTAACGCCCGTGAATTTCTCGGCAACACTGAAAGGCTGCGAAAGAAAACGCTGTATCTTACGGGCACGATATACCGACATCTTGTCCTCGGCGCTCAGTTCATCCATTCCGAGGATCGCAATGATATCCTGAAGTTCCTTGTAATGCTGGAGGGATTCCTGTACCCGGCGTGCCACCTGATAATGCTCCTCTCCTACGGTTTCGGGTTCGAGCATTCTCGACGAAGATTCAAGAGGGTCAACAGCCGGATAAATGCCCAGTTCCGCGATCTTTCGACTCAGTACCGTAGTTGCGTCCAAATGTGAGAATGTGGTAGCGGGGGCCGGATCCGTAAGATCGTCGGCAGGTACGTATACAGCCTGTACCGAAGTAACAGAGCCGTCTTTCGTGGATGCAATGCGCTCTTCGAGCTCGCCGAGCTCATTGGCAAGAGTTGGCTGATAACCTACCGCAGAAGGCATACGTCCGAGAAGTGTCGAAACCTCGCTGCCGGCCTGTATGAATCTGAATATATTGTCAATAAAGAGCAGTACATCCTTATGCGTCTCATCCCTGAAATATTCCGCCATTCTCAGGCCCGTGAGCGAAACCTTCATACGTACTCCGGGTGCCTCATTCATCTGTCCGAAAACAAGCGCGGTCTTGCTGATAACACCGCTCTCCTGCATTTCCGACCAAAGGTCGTTACCTTCCCTGCTTCGCTCGCCGACACCGGTAAATACCGAATATCCGCCGTGTTCCGTTGCTATATTGTGAATCAGTTCCTGTATCAGAACGGTCTTGCCAACACCCGCGCCGCCGAAGAGGCCGATCTTTCCGCCCTTGGCATAGGGCGCCAGCAGATCGATGACCTTGATACCGGTCTCCAATATCTCTTCTGTATTCTTTCTCTCGTCATAGAGAGGTGCCGGCCTGTAGATGCTCTCCCATGGCTCGGTTTCGGGGATCGCGTCCATATTGTCCATCGTATTGCCGAGGGCATCAAACAGCCTTCCGAGCACACATTCGCCTACCGGAACCCTGATGGGTGAGCCCGTTGCGGTAACCTCCATATCCCTGTGCAGGCCCTCGCTGGCGCCGAGCATGACGCAGCGCACCATCCCGTCACCTATATGCTGGGCAACCTCCATAACACGCTTTTCATTACCGACAAATACATACAGCTCATCACGGATCTTCGGCATCTGTGCCTTCGTAAATGCCACATCCACTACCGGTCCGTTGACACCGGCGATCTTTCCTGTGTATGTTGATGATGAATTTTCCATATCCGACCTCAAATAATACTTTATTTTAATTTCAGATCACTACGCCGTACTCTTCTCCGTTCTCGTCGAAATACTGCTCCGGATGTTTCTCCTTCTTTTCGCCTTTACCCTTTTGCGCCTTCTGTTTTAAGGCTTTCGCTCCTGCAGCGATCTCGGTCATCTCTCGGGTGATGGCGGCCTGACGGATGCCGTTGTACTGTATCCGCAGTTTTTTCAGCATATCGTCGGCATTCTTGCCCGCAGAATTCATTGCGGTCATGCGTGCTTCCTGCTCGCTGCAGTAGCTGTCCACAAGCGCACTGTAGATGAAACCGGTCAGATAGCTCGGAATGATGCCGTCAAGCACCGTATTGGGATCCGGGTAATATTTCTTACCTGCCGCAAGCTCAAACTCATTTCCGTCGTAAAACGGAGTCCGGTCGAGCGGTAACAGGCAGTTGGTCCTGCATTCCCCCGATTTTCCCGCTTTATAGTGGGTATAGATGATATCGATCTCATCCACACGGTCATTGTCGTAATATTCGAGAAGCTCCGCGCAGATACGGCGTGCCTCCCATATCGTCGGAAATGCCGCCGCATAAGTAAAGTCCCTTGCGAACCTGACCTGCTGATTAAGAAGGGGCTTCCCTTCTTCATTTACCGGAGACACAGGCGTTTCCTGAGCACCGGTTTTCCCGGGGGCAGCGGTTATTCCCGAAGCCTCCGGAATACCCGGAGTACCCGATCCGGCTGCTGCATCCGCAGGTTCGCCCCTGAAAAACTTCCTGCCCGAAAAATGCTGTCTTCCGTACTCTCCTATCACGAAAAGGATCGTATCGGGATGTTTATCGATATACTCCTGGGCTGCCTTTATCGCCATCTGGTTATAATTACCGGACAGTCCCTTATCCGAAGTGATGAGCAGCAGCGCCCTGCCCTGGATACCGTCAGGGTCGTTGATCCTGAAATACCTGTCGTCATTTTCGGGAATATAGTGCAGCATTTCTCCTATCTCAAGCCTTATCGAGTTGAAATACGGCTTGGTGCTCTCTATTTCACGCTTTGCCTTACGCATCTTGACCGAAGAGATCATATACATGGCATCCGTTACTTTTCTGGTCTCGGCAATGCTGTTGATACGCGTCCTTATCTCTGCCGCGCTTGCCATGCTCTGTCACCTCCGTCCCTTATTATTCCCGGCTGTTATGCCGTAAAAAGCCGTACCGGTCGTTACGCCGGCAAGACTGTACCGATCCTCATGCCGGTAATCCTGTGCCGGTTTTGTTATATCGCCAAATCGTGCCGGTCGTTACACCGGCCTGATCGTGCCTGGCCTTACACTGTGTATCAGGCCTTTATTCTCATATATTTTTCTGCCGCTTCAAGTATCTGTGCTTTCAGTTCGTCGGAATACTTTCTGTCGCTTTCTATCTTAAGACACAGCGAAGCCTGCTCACGCTTGAACCAGTCCAGCAGATCGCGCTTGACCGCGGGGATCTGCGCAGGTTCCGTATCAAGGAACAGCTTGTTCTGCGCGCATATCAGTAATATTACCTGCTCGGCAAGCGAAAGCGGTGCCTGGTTGGGCTGTTTAAGCAGCTGCATCAGTCCTGCGCCGTATTTGAGCTGTTTTGTGGTCTGTTCGTCAAGGTCGCTGCCAAACTGCGAGAATACCTGCATTTCACGATACTG